>NZ_JBVAYV010000044.1:0-27203 GCF_055412805.1 Pseudarthrobacter kochi | reverse complement strand
GCAGGAACTCCGTAGTGTTCCGGTACCCGTCATCAACAGCACCAGCATCAGCAGGCTCATCCGCGGCGGCCGGGTCGTCAGTGCCGCCGGGGTTCTCCCGCCAGCCCGTGGTCCACGAGGTGCCCGCCTTCGGGCCGGCGGCCGCGGCCTGCTTCCGGGTCCGGTCCACGGCGCCGGCCGCGACGAGCTGCAGATACTCCGCGATCCGCGAGAACTCCTCCACCGTGCCGGCGAACTCCGACGCCGCCTGGAAGCCCCGCAACGCCGCATCCCCGGCCGCCGTCAAAGCCACCTCCCGGAGCGTGGCCAGGGCATCATCCAGACCGGACCGCCGGGCCGGAGCAACGCTCCGGTCTGTGTCCTGAAAAGCAATGAAATCCCTGACGGTTTCCATAAACCCAGACTAGCGACGGGCTACGACATTATACGCACGGCCGGACTCCCCCCCGCCCCGGCACCGGCCCCGGCACGGGAATCCGGGCCCGTCCGGGAGCAGGACCGGTGTGCAACTAAACTGGACTGGATCCCGTCGCCGCCCACTGTAAGGACCGATTGCACATGGCCATTTTGAATATCCGCATCATCGGGGATCCTGTGCTGCGCACAGTTGCCGATCCCGTGACGGAATTCGGGCCTGAGCTGGCGAAGCTCGTTGCCGACATGACCGAAACCATGGAGGACGTGGACGGGGCAGGCCTGGCCGCACCCCAGGTCGGCGTCAGCCAGCGCGTCTTCACGTACAGGATCGGCGGCATCGAGGGACACATCATCAACCCTGTGCTGGACAACAGCGAGGACTTCCAGCCCGACGAAGTCGAGGGTTGCCTCTCCATCCCCGGCCTCGGCTTCCCGGTCCGCCGTCACCGGCGCACCCGCGTCACCGGCGTCGACCTGCACGGCAACCCCGTAGAGGTAGAGGGCGAGGGCATGCTGGCGCGGGCCTTCCAGCACGAGACCGACCACCTCGACGGCATCCTTTTCACCGACCGGCTGGAAGGCGACGACCGGAAGACAGCGCTGCGCGCCATCCGGAACGCCAGTTACGGCTCCATTACCGAGCAGACGACGGCGAAGCGCGCCCGGACGGTCGGCACCAGTTTCGGTTCCGGCAGCGCAGGTTCGGGAAGCTTCGGCTCCTTCGGTAACTCCCAGTGAGGGTTCTCTTCGCAGGAACGCCGGCTGTAGCAGTGCCATCGCTCGACGCGCTCGTGGCGGCAGGATTCGACGTCGTCGCCGTCCTTACCCGACCGGACGCGCCGCTCGGACGCAAACGAGTGCTGACGCCGTCGCCCGTTGCTGCCCGCGCCGCCGAACTGGGCATCAAGGTCATCCACGCCTCCAAGGTGGACGCCTCGGTGACAGAGCAGATCGCGGCCGCCGCCCCCGACATCGCCGCAATCGTGGCCTACGGCGGGCTCATTCCCCGGCCGGCCCTGGACGTTCCCCGCCATGGCTGGATCAACCTGCACTTCTCGCTGCTGCCGGCCTGGCGCGGCGCGGCGCCCGTACAGCGGTCCCTGATCGCCGGCGACGACGTCACCGGGGCTGTCACCTTCCTGCTCGAGGAGGGGCTGGACACCGGACCTGTGTTCGGCACCCTGACCGAGGCCGTCCGGCCCGATGACACCGCCGGTGCCCTGCTCGAGCGGCTGTCGCACAGCGGCGCCGTCCTCCTGACCCAGACTCTGTCCGCGGTCGACGCCGGCCGGGCCGCCGCCGTACCGCAGCAGGGCGATGTCAGCATTGCCCCCAAACTCACCCTCGAGGACGGCCGCCTCGACTGGCAGCAGCCCGCCCTGGCAATCGGGCGGCGGGCCCGCGGGGTCACCCCCGAGCCCGGCGCCTGGACCACCCTCGACGGCCAGCGGATCAAGCTGGAACCGGTGATCCTGCGGCCCGGGGGACCGGCGCTGCCCCCGGGTCACGTGGCACTGGAGGGCAAGAGCGTGCTGGCGGGAACCGGCTCACACCCGGTCGAACTCACCCGGATCCAGCCTTCGGGCAAAAAAATGATGACCGCCGCCGACTGGGCGCGCGGACAGGCAACACTTGAAAGCGTGGTATTCGAATGAGTGAGTCCGGGACGAGCGGCCGGGGCAACAGCCCCCAGCGCGGCGGATCAGGCGGCCAGCGCGGCGCCGGACAGGGCGGCAGCCAGAGTGGCCGCGGCCGGGACGGAAGCAACCGGAACGCGCAGGGCCGGGAGCGCAACCGCGGGCCGCAGCGCGGTTTCACCGAGAACGCGCCTTCCCAGCGCACCCGTCGGGCCGATCCTGCCCGTCTCGTTGCTTTCGAAGTCCTGCGCGCCGTCGCGGCCGAGGACGCGTATGCCAACCTCGTCCTGCCCGCCCGGATCCGGCACCACGGCCTGGACAAGCGCGACGCCGGCTTCGCCACGGAGCTCAGCTACGGGGCACTTCGCGGCCAGGGCACCTACGACGCGATCCTGGCCCGGTGCGTGGACCGGCCCCTGGACCAGCTCGACCCGGCCATCCTCGACGCGCTGAGAATCGGCGCCCACCAGTTACTGGCCATGCGCGTCCCCGCCCACGCCGCCCTGGACCAGACCGTCGGCCTGGCCCGCGCCGTGATTGGCGCCGGGCCGTCCACGCTCATCAACGCCGTGCTGCGCAAGGTGTCCGCCCGCACCCTCGAGGAGTGGCTGGAACTCCTACTCAGCGACGAGACCGACGAAACCAAAAAAGCCGCCATCCGCTATGCCCACCCTGAGTGGATTGTCCGCGCCCTCCGGCAGTCCCTCGTGGCCCACGGGCGTCCGGTCAGCGAAATCAGCGACCTCCTCGAAGCGGACAACGCCGCACCCGTGGTCAACCTCGTGGCCCTGCCCGGGCTCGGCAGCCTGGACGAGGCCCTGGAAGGCGGTGCCACGCCCGGCGAACTCGTCGAAGGCTCGGCACTCTCCAGCGGCGGTGACCTCGGCCGGCTCGCTTCCGTCCGCGAAGGCACCACCCGCGTCCAGGACGTCGGCTCCCAGCTCGTCGCCCGCGCCCTGGCCGCCGTCGACCTTGGCGGCGTCAGCGGCAAGGAACAGGCAGCCGAACGCTGGCTGGATATGTGCGCCGGCCCCGGCGGCAAGGCGGCCCTGCTCGGAGCCCTCGCCCGGGAACACGGCGCCACCCTGCTGGCCAACGAACCCGCACCGCACCGCGCCAAACTGGTCCGGCAGGCCCTCTCCGCGGTGCCGCACGAGGTCTGGCATGTGCGGACCGGCGACGGCCGCGAAGTGGGCACCGAGATGCCGGAGAGTTTCGACCGGGTTCTCGTCGATGCGCCGTGCACCGGGCTCGGCGCCCTGCGCCGCCGTCCGGAGTCACGCTGGCGCCGCACCCCCAAGGACCTGACCGACCTCGGCCCGCTGCAGCGCGAGTTGCTCAAGTCCGCGCTGGCAGCCGTCAAGCCCGGCGGCGTGGTGGCCTACGTGACCTGCTCGCCGCACCCGGCGGAGACAACCGCCGTCGTGAGCGATGTGCTGCGCAAGCGCGACGACCTTGAACTGCTCGACGCCGGTGCGGTGCTGGACAGTGTCAGCCTCACCGGCCACCTCGACGCGGGACACGAGCTCACCGCCCAGCTCTGGCCGCATGTTCACCGCACAGACGCCATGTTCCTGGCACTCATCCACAAAAAGGCCTGACCAGCAGGGAATACTGGGTCACTGGACGCCAGCCTTCAACAGGACATCTCAGCAGAACGACAAGGAATTCCACATGGCCAAGTGCTGTATCAACCCGAGCATTCTCTCCGCCGACTTCGCCAACCTCCAAGCCGAACTGCAAAGAATCAGCACCGCCGATGCGGTCCACGTCGACGTCATGGACAACCACTTCGTCCCCAACCTCTCGCTGGGGCTGCCGGTCGTCGCACGGCTGCAGGAGATCAGCCCGGTGCCGTTGGACGCCCACCTGATGATCGAGCACGCGGACCGGTGGGCACCGGCCTACGCCGAGGCCGGAGTGGCCTCCGTGACGTTCCACGCCGAGGCATCGATCGCGCCGATCAAGCTCGCGCGCGAGCTTCGCGCCCTCGGGGCCAAAGCGGGGCTGGCGCTGCGGCCGGGCAGCGGCGTGGAACCCTTCCTGGACATGCTCGGCGAGATCGACATGTTGCTGATCATGACGGTGGAGCCGGGCTTCGGCGGCCAGGAATTCCTCGACCTCACGCTTCCCAAGATCCGCCGGGCCCGCGCCGCAATCGACGCCTCCGGGCTGGACGTGGCACTGCAGGTCGACGGCGGCATCACCGAGGACACCATCTGGCGTGCCGCCGACGCCGGGGCCAACGTCTTCGTGGCCGGGTCCGCCGTCTACGGTGCGGAGGATCCGGCCGAGGCCATCAAACGGCTCCGCGCCGCGGGCCAGCGCTAGTCGCGCTGGAGGGCCGGGCGGCCGGCACGGCAGGGCGAGAATGACGCACTCCGTAACATCCAGCCCCCGGGAATAGCCAAAGCTACCCGGCGGTTGTGCCAGAATAGCAAGACACATACGTGCTCCGGGGTCGGTGTAAGTCCGAACCGGCGGTTATAGTCCGCGACCCGCGCGCCGGCGCTTCCTTCGGGAAGAATGCCGGCAGACGGTTGAACCGGTGGAACTCCGGTACCGACAGTTAAAGTCTGGATGAGAGAAGCACGTACAGCTGTTACTGCGGCGCCCTTACGGCGCCGCGGAAGTTCGCTGTCGTATACCCCCGGAGCCATCGCGGCTTTTGAGGGAAGGAACGACACTCACATGCACTCTCTGCGATGGCTCTTCACCACCACTACGGTTTTCGAAAGCCCGGTGGCCGGTTGATGAGCCTTGAACACTCCACCCACGAGGCGGCAGATGACGCCGCGGCCCTGACGGCGGCCGGTTTCAGCACAGCGGAGGTCGCCGCCATGGACGCCGCCCTCGCAGCAGCCCTGCAGGGGCCGCGCGGCGCGAACCCGCTGGTTGGCGCCGTCGTCATCGCCGCTGACGGCACCCCGATCGTCACGGGCTTCCACCGCGGGGCCGGCACCGCCCACGCGGAAGCCGACGCCATTGACCAGGCCAGGGCCGCCGGCCGGGACCTCAACGGCACCACCATGGTGGTCACGCTGGAACCGTGCAACCACTGTGGACGCACGGGTCCCTGCGCGCAGGCGATCATTGAGGCCGGCATTGCGGACGTCGTCTACGCGGTTGACGATCCCCATGATCCGGCGGCCGGCGGCGCTGCCACCCTGCGCGCCGCAGGGGTCCGCGTCCGTTCCGGACTCGGCGCCGAGGCCGCGCTGGACCTGAACCGGCGCTGGTTCGACGCCGTTGCGGACTCGCGGCCTTTCGTCACCCTGCATATCGCCCAGACCCTCGACAGCCGGATCGCCGCCAGCGACGGCACCAGCCAATGGATCTCCAGCCCTGAATCGCTCGCCGACAACCACGCCCTGCGCGGCCGGATCGACGCGATCCTGGTCGGCACCCAGACCGTCCTGGTCGACAATCCGCGCCTCACGGCCCGCGGTGCCGACGGCGAACCGGCCGCCCGCCAGCCGTTGCGCGTCGTGATGGGCTACCGGGGGATCCCCGAAGGCGCCGCCATCAACGGCGACGACGGCAAAGTCCTCCACCTGCCCACGCGTGATCCGCGGGAAGCGCTGGAGGAGCTGTTCTCTGCCGGAGTCCGCCACCTCATGGTCGAAGGCGGCTCCCGGATCCTGAGCGCGTTCCTCGCCGCCGGGCTCGTGGACGAACTCATCGTCTACCTCGCCCCGACCCTGCTTGGGTCCGGAACCCCGGCACTGGAGGACCTCGGCATCACCACCCTGGCCGATGCCCAGCAGTGGGAATGGGATGCCGCGTCCGGCGGGGCGGTCCAGCTGCTCGGCCGGGACCTGCGGCTGCATCTGCGGCCCACCCTGATAAACGCCGCCCTGACACGCCCACCGGCCGCCAACCACACTTCAGCCGATTCAACCCCGCTCCGCACAGCCGCGGACACCGCCGCAGGAGGCAATTGATGTTTACCGGAATTATCGCCGAGCAGGGAAAGGTGTTGTCCGTTGAACGCAACGGCGACATCAGCGCCACCGTCCGGCTCCACGCGCCCGGCAGCACCCAGGGACTGGCCCTCGGCGGCTCCATCGCCGTCAACGGCGTCTGCCTCACGGCCACGGAGATCGACGGCAGGGACTTCAGCGTTGACGTGATGGGCGAGACCCTCACCCGCAGCACCATCGGCGAACTCGCCGCCGGGGACCCCGTCAACCTGGAGCGCTGCGTTCCGGCCGGCGGCCGGCTCGACGGGCACGTCGTCCAAGGCCACGTCGACGGCGTCGGGCAGCTGCTCGAGCGTGAGGCGCTGGGCAACTGGGACCGGCTCCGCTTCGGCGTTCCCGCCGGGCTGGCACGCTACATCGCGGAGAAGGGGTCCATCGCCGTCGACGGCGTATCGCTGACCGTGACCGCCGTGAGCCCGGCCCCAGAACCGGCACCATGGTTCGAAGTGGGGCTGATCCCCACCACGCTGGCCGACACCGGACTGGGCGCGAAAGCCCTTGGCAGCCACGTGAACCTCGAAGTGGACGTCCTCGCGAAGTACACTGAGCGCCTGCTCGCATTTTCAGGTGCGGCAGCCGGGGGAGCAGCAGTGGGCGCGGAGGGGGCAACAGCGTGAACAACGTCAAGGACATCCCTGCCCGTCAGCCCTTCCTCATCAACTCCGCCGACGCTGCCGTGCCCGCGGAGCTCGTTTCCGCGCCCGTCGTTCCGCCGGCCGGCCTCGACCTCATCGAGGATGCCGTCCGCGCCATCGCCGCCGGCCGTCCCGTCCTGGTGGTGGACAACGAGGACCGCGAAAACGAAGGCGACATCATCTTCGCCGCGCAGCACGCCACCCCGGCCCTGATGGGCTGGACCATCCGGTACAGCTCCGGCGTCATCTGCGTGCCGCTCGACGGCGGCCGGGCCGATGCCCTCGCGCTGCCGCCGATGGTCGAAATCAACGAGGATGCCAAAGGCACCGCCTACACGGTGTCCTGCGACGCCGCGCTGGGCGTGAGCACCGGAATCTCGGCCACGGACCGTGCCCTGACGGCACGGATTTTGGCCGATCCCGGGAGCCAACCTGCGGCACTGACACGTCCCGGGCATGTTTTTCCGCTCCGCGCCGTTAAGGGGGGAGTGCGGGAACGTCCCGGCCACACCGAAGCGGCTGTGGAATTGTGCCAGCTGGCCGGACTCGAGCCCGTGGGTGTGATCGCAGAAGTGGTGTACGACAACGGAGAAATGATGCGGCTGGACGGACTTCGCGGCTTCGCCCTCGAGCACGGCTGCCCGCTGATCTCGATTGCGGACCTGGTGGCTTACCTTGAGGCCGGGCAGCCCGCCGGCCACGCAACTGACCCCGTGTAATGGAGGAGAAACGATGACGACGTCGGAAGCCCAAGAACAGCGCGCCGCCGAACGCCGGCCGCATCCGGTCAGCGCAGGCCCGATCGTGCAACTGCCCACCGCCTTCGGCGACTTCGTGGCCCAGGCCTGGACCGACCTGGCCACCGGTGCGGAGCACCTGGCTGTCAGCTCCCCACTGCCTGCGGTCGACGGGATGGCCCCGTTGGTCCGCCTGCATTCGGAGTGCCTCACCGGAGACGTGTTCGGCTCCTACCGCTGCGACTGCGGGGAGCAGCTGGCCTATGCCCTCCAGATGATCAACGAGTTCGGCGGGACGCTGCTGTACCTGCGCGGCCAGGAGGGCCGGGGGATTGGGCTCGCTAACAAGATGAAGGCCTACGCCCTGCAGGAAGCCGGCTTCGACACGGTGGAGGCCAACGAACAGCTGGGCCTTCCCGTGGACGCGCGCTGCTACAAGGCCGCTGCCCAGATCCTCGCGGACATGGGCCTCCACGAGGTCCGCCTGCTGAGCAACAACCCGGACAAGCAGGACCGGCTGGCCCAGGCCGGCGTCCGCGTCGTGGAGATGGTGCCCACCGAGGTCCCCTCCCGCCAGCAGAACATCCGGTACCTGCAGACCAAGAAGGACCGGATGGACCACCGCCTGGTCCTAAACATGGAACCGGCTGCGCCGGCTGCCGGTCCGCGCGGCTTCGACCACGACCACGACTGAACGACCGTCAGCCGGCCCGCCCCGGGCCGGACGACGATGAGACACGCACACAACGACTGAGCAGAACAAGGATTTCCAGATGAGCGGACACGGCGCACCACAGATTGACCTCAGCACCTTCAAGCCGGAGGAAACCTCCCGGCTGAAACTGGCCATCGTGGCCGCGAGCTGGCACACCCAGATCATGGACGGGCTCCTGGACGGCGCCCTGCGCGCGGCGAAAGACGCCGGCATCAGCGACCCGACCGTCCTCCGCGTCCCCGGCACCTTCGAACTCCCCGTCGCCGCCGCCCGGCTGGCGCCGCACTTCGACGCCGTCGTGGCGCTCGGCGTCGTGATCCGCGGCGGAACCCCGCACTTTGAATACGTCTGCGAGGCGGCAACGCTGGGCCTCACCGAGGTCTCCGTCCGCACCGGTGTCCCCGTGGGTTTTGGCGTCCTGACCTGCGACACGGAACAGCAGGGGATTGACCGCGCCGGGCTGCCCGGCTCCACCGAGGACAAGGGCCACGAGGCCGTCACCGCGGCCCTCGCCACCGCTGTGACGCTTAAGCCGTTCAGCTAGGCTTCTGGTTTAACTGTGTAATCGCTCACATCCCCGCCGTCATGGAACGGCCCGGCAGGCGCCCTCCGCCCGCGAGCAAGTAGGCTGGAGGGCGTGAAGAATTTCGAATCGCTGTTCGCAGAACTGAGTGAGAAGGCAGCCGTCCGTCCGGAGGGCTCCCGCACCGTCGCCGAACTGGATTCCGGAGTCCACGGCATCGGCAAGAAAGTCGTGGAGGAAGCAGCCGAGGTCTGGATGGCTGCCGAGTACGAATCCGATGAAGCCGCCGCCGAGGAAATCTCGCAGCTGCTCTATCACCTGCAGGTTCTGATGCTCGCCAAAGGACTCAGCCTGGAAGACGTCTACAAGCATCTCTAGCCACGTCCGCGCCGGAACCCCGCCAAGGCCCGCCCTGCGAATCCGGTGTATAGCGTGGCCCGCTGTGCCTGAACCGACAATTCCTGGACGTGCCGTTTCTGAACGGACTTCGTCCCAACCAAGAAAGACCTCCCCATGCTGAGAGTTGCCGTCCCGAACAAGGGATCCCTGTCCGAAGCCGCCTCCGCCATGCTTGCCGAGGCCGGTTACCGCCAGCGCCGCGACACCCGCGAACTGGTCATGGTGGACCCGGACAACGACATTGAATTCTTCTTCCTCCGCCCGCGCGACATCGCCGTCTACGTCGGCCAGGGAACGCTCGACGTCGGCATTACCGGCCGCGACCTGCTCCTCGACGCCGAGGTTGAAGCCGAAGAACTGCTCCCGCTGGGCTTCGCCGCCTCCACCTTCCGCTTCGCCGGCCCGGTAGGCGACTTCACCGCCGTCGAACAGCTCGACGGCAAGCGCCTCGCCACCAGCTACGACGGACTGCTCCGCGGCTACCTCGCGGAGCGCGGCATCAAGGCCAAAGTCGTCCGCCTCGACGGCGCCGTGGAATCCTCCGTACGCCTCGGCGTCGCGGACGCGATCGCCGACGTCGTCGAAACCGGGAACACCCTCAAGGCTGCCGGCATGGAGATCTTCGGCCAGCCCATCCTGCACTCCGAAGCCGTCCTGATCGGCCGCAAGGGCGAGCGGAACCCCGCCGCCGAGGTCCTGATCCGGCGGCTGCAGGGCGTCCTCGTGGCGCACCAGTACGTCATGATGGACTACGACATCCGCAAGGAATTCGTCGAAGCAGCCGCGGCCCTCACGCCCGGCCTGGAATCGCCCACGGTCTCGCCGCTGCGCGACTCAGACTGGGTGGCCGTCCGTTCGATGGTGCCGAAGAAGCAGACCAACCGGATCATGGACGAGCTCTACGACCTGGGCGCCCGCGCCATCCTGGTCAGCACCATCCACGCCTGCCGCATCTGACCCGGCGTGCGTGTTCCTTCCGTGAGTGAGTACCAGGAGAAGTCATGGCTGTAGCTGTCCGCGTTATCCCGTGCCTGGACGTTGATGCCGGCCGCGTGGTCAAAGGCATCAACTTCGAAGGCCTCCGCGACGCCGGCGACCCCGTCGAGCTGGCGCACCGTTACGACAACGGCGGCGCCGATGAGCTGACGTTCCTCGACGTCACGGCTTCCTCGGGCAACCGGGAGACCACCTTCGACGTCGTCCGGCGCACCGCCGAGGAAATCTTCATCCCGCTGACCGTCGGCGGCGGCGTCCGCGGCGTGGCCGAAGTGGACAAGCTCCTGCGCTGCGGCGCGGACAAGGCAGCCATCAACACCGCCGCCGTCGCCCGTCCCGAGGTCATCGACGAGATCACCCGGCACTTCGGGTCCCAGGTGCTGGTGCTGTCCCTGGACGCACGCCGGACCCGTCCGGGCTCGCAGCCCACCCCCTCCGGGTTCGAAGTCACCACGCACGGCGGACGACAGGGCACCGGAATCGACGCGCTCGCCTGGGCCCGCGAAGCGGCCGACCGCGGTGTGGGGGAAATCCTGCTGAACTCGATCGACGCCGACGGCACCAAGGACGGCTTCGACCTGGAACTGATCCGCCTCGCGCGGGCGGCCGTCAAGGTACCGCTCATCGCCTCCGGCGGCGCCGGCAAACCGGAGCACTTCCCGCCAGCCGTGGCGGCCGGCGCCGACGCGGTGCTCGCTGCGTCCGTCTTCCACTTCGGTCCGCTGGACATGATCGCCCAGGTCAAGGCCGCGATCCGTGAAGCAGGCTTCGAAGTCCGTTAGCAGAACAGACAGAAACGCGGGGTCACCTGGCGCCCATCCCGGAGGGGATTTTGGGCGGTAGGTGACCCCGCGTTGCTTGATTAAGGGAGGTGCTAGAGGCCGACTTCGGCGGACTGCAGGAGCGCGACGGCGTCGGGCTGGCCTTCGAAGGTTACGAGGGCGTGGCGGGTGCGGCCGTGGGCGTGCATGAGGAGTTCGCCCGGCTCACCGACGATCGCCACCGACACCGGAGCGCGCTTGGCGACGTGCCGTGGGCCGGAGGGGCGCACCAGCACGATCCCGAGATCCACGCCGCGGTACAGGATGGCCGCCCGCTTCACCAGCTCGTCCCAGAGGGCGTCCGAATACTCCTCGTCCAGGGCACGGGGCGCCCAGCGGTCCACGGCACGGCGGACGTCCTCGGTGTGGACGAAGTATTCGATCAGGTTGGCGCTCTCGTCCAGGGCCTTGATCTTCATCGGCGAGAACGCGGACGGACCGGTCCGGAAGGAGTTGACCAGCTTGTTGTACTCCTCCGGCGTCGTGAGCTTGGCCGCCAGTTCTGCGGTGGCATGGTCCGACGCCTTGGCCAGGCGCTTGATCAGCAGGCCGAGCCCGACGGCGGCTTTCCGCTCGCGCAGGTACAGGTGGGCGGCGAGGTCCCGGGTACGCCAGCCCTTGCAGAGCGTGGGGGAGTCAGGACCGGCCGCCAGTAGGGTTTCGGCCAGAACTTCTCGGGAGGGATCGACGAAATGCATCACTTGTGAAACTAGCACGAGACGGCCGCGCGTGTGCACCTGAATCGCCGTCGTTATGGCCGCCGGGAATCGATTCACGCCGTGGTGACGCTGATGTTAAGCGGGGCGCCGGGCAACTGGGCAGTGCCCCGCGTCAAGGCACTAGACTTGAGCTGATGTCTGAGCAGCCCGCCCCCGCCCCTCTTGATGGAAACTCTGTCGATGGAAACCCCGTCACGGGAAACCCCGTCAGCACCGCCGGCGCCGCCGCGCCCCCAAGCCCGCTTCCCGAGGGGCTCGCCGCGGCCCTGAAGCGGGACAGTGCCGGCCTGGTCGCGGCGGTCGTGCAGCAGTTCGACACCCACGAGGTGCTCATGCTGGGGTGGATGGATGACGAGGCCCTGCACCGGACCATGACCAGCGGGCGGGTGACGTTCTACTCGCGCTCCCGCCAGGAGTACTGGCGCAAGGGGGACACCTCCGGCCACGTGCAGTGGGTCAAATCCCTCGCCATGGACTGCGACGGCGACGCCCTGCTGGTCCGTGTCGACCAGGTCGGCGCGGCCTGCCACACCGGGACCCGGACCTGCTTCGACGGCCGCGGGCTCGACGTCGTCACCGGCCCCGCCGACTGACCCGACTGACCCGGCAGCACCCGGCAGCTGCCGGCGGCGCACGGCCGCGCAGGCGGCCGCCCGCGGCGCCGCCCCACCCAACCAACCTTTGGACCACTGAAAGAACAGGCGGAAACCACAGCCATGCAGGACCTTGGAATCATCAGCCCAAGCCTGGAGGAGTTCCGTGAACTCGCAGGCCACAGCCGTGTTATCCCCGTCCGGCTCAAGGTACTCGCTGACGCCGAGACCCCGATCGGGCTGTACCGCAAACTCGCCCAGGGCCAGCCCGGAACGTTCCTGATGGAATCTGCGGCTGTCGGCGGCGCCTGGTCCCGCTACTCCTTCATCGGTGCCCGGTCCCGGGCCACCCTGACCACCAAGGACGGGCAGGCGTACTGGCTCGGCGAACCCCCGGTCGGCGTCCCGCTCGGCGGCAGCCCGGTGGACGCGATCCGCGACACCGTCGAGGCCCTCCGCACCGACCGGTTCGAAGGCCTGCCCCCGTTCACCTCCGGCCTGGTCGGATTCCTCGGCTGGGAAACCGTCCGGCACTGGGAAAAGCTGACCAGCCCGCCCGAGGACGACCTTCAGCTGCCCGAAATGGCGCTGAACCTCGTCACCGATATGGCCGTGCACGACAACATGGACGGCAGCGTGCTGTTGATCGCCAACGCGATCAACTTTGACAACAGCACCGAGCGCGTCGACGAGGCATGGCACGACGCCGTCGCCCGGGTCAAGGCCCTGCTGGCCCAGGTCAGCGCCCCCGTCCGGCAGCCGGTCTCCGTGCTCGACGCCGCCGCCCTCGACTTCGCCTCGAGCGTGCAGGAACGCTGGGACGAGACGGACTACCTCGCCGCGCTGGACCGCAGCAAGGAAGCGATCGTCGACGGCGAAGTCTTCCAGGTGGTCATCTCCCGCCGCTTCGAAATGGAATGCGGCGCGGACCCGCTCGACGTCTACCGGGTACTGCGGAACACCAACCCCAGCCCGTACATGTACATCTTCAGCCTCGAGGACGCCGCCGGCCGGCAGTACTCGATCGTCGGTTCCTCACCGGAAGCACTCGTGACCGTGACCGGCGAGGAAGTCATCACCCACCCCATCGCAGGTTCCCGGCCGCGGGGCAAAACAGTCGAGGCGGACAAGGCCCTGGCCGAGGAACTCCTCGCCGACGAGAAGGAACGCGCCGAACACCTGATGCTGGTGGACCTCTCCCGCAACGACCTGTCAAAGGTCTGCGTGGCCGGCTCCGTCGACGTCACCCAGTTCATGGAAGTCGAGCGCTTCAGCCACATCATGCACCTGGTCTCCACCGTGGTCGGCAAACTGGCGCCCAACGCCACAGCCTACGACGTGCTGAAGGCAACCTTCCCGGCCGGAACGCTGTCCGGGGCCCCCAAGCCGCGGGCGCTGCGCCTGCTCGACGAGCTCGAGCCGCACCGCCGCGGGATCTACGGGGGAGTGGTGGGCTACCTCGACTTCGCCGGCGACATGGACATGGCCATCGCCATCCGCTCGGCGCTGCTGCGGGAAGGACGCGCCTACGTGCAGGCCGGCGGCGGCATTGTGGCGGACTCCGTCAACGCCACCGAGGCGATCGAAACCGTTAACAAAGCTGCCGCACCGATGCGGGCCGTCCATACGGCCCGGTCGCTGCGGAACATCACGGCCGATTCGATTTCCGACGCCGGGACGCAGTCATGAGCGGCACCATGGTCAAGAGCACCAGCCCCGCTGTTCCCCGCTGGGCGCGGAAATCCACCCTGGTCCTGGCCATCGCCGCCCTGGCGCTGGCCGTCTTTGGCACCACGACTCAGACCTGGCTCATCGTCCACCTCGACCCGGCCCAGCTCGGGGCGGCCGTCAACAGCCAGGACGGCCTGCACGTCCAGGGCAGCAAGGCCGCCACCACGGTGACGGCGCTTGCCCTCGTTGCCCTGGCCGGCGGTCTGGCCGCCTCGATCGCCGGCCGGATCGCCCGCTGGATCATCACGGCGCTTATCCTGCTGGCCGCCGCCGGCATCGTCAGCGCCGCCGCGATCGTCATCGCCGACCCGGTGGCCGCAGCCCAGGGCTCCATCGCCGCCGCCACCGGAATCACGGGCAGCGACGTGCAGGTGGACGTGACCGTCTTCCCGGCCCTCGCCGTCGCCGCCGGCGCGCTGCTGGGACTCAGCGCCCTGCTGGTCATCCCCGCGGGCCGTTACTGGAAGTCGCGCACGAAATATGACACCGCAGCCTCGGGTGCCGCCGCCGGCGGATCCGTGGCGCCGGCCGGACCGCAGGATGAGATCGACAGCTGGGACCGGTTGTCCCGCGGTGACGATCCCACCTGAGCCGATGCCGCGGACGCGATCGTCACCACGTGCAGTAACGCTGCCGGCAACGCCGCCAGTAACGCGGCCAACAACCCCGCCAATAAATGGCAGAATGTAAGCAGTATTCACCCTGAGGAGATTCCAATGAGCAATGCCCCTGTTTCCGCACCCAAGCCCGCTGCCGGCACCGGCTACTCGTACGACGACGTCGATCACGGCGAACCGACCGGCCACGGCAACAGCCCGGCAGCCTGGACCACCGTCCTGGTCATGCTCGTCGGCGCGCTCATCATGTCCATCGCCTTTGTCATCGCCAACACCACGATCTTCATCGCGGGTGGCGTTGTTATGGTGATCGGCCTGATCATCGGCTTCGCCATGCGCAAGGCCGGATACGGTGTGGGCGGCAGCAAGCTGAAGAACTCCGGCCACTAAGGGTGAGCGTTCTCGATGACATCAATGCCGGTGTCAGGGAGGATATGGAGTCCCGCCGGCGCCTCGTGACGCTCGCCGAGCTAAAGGAGCGCGCCGCCGCCGCCCCGCCCGCACGCGATGCATGGACCGCACTCGGCGGCGCATCGGCAACGCGTGCGCAGCTGAAGGTCATCGCCGAGATCAAGCGCCGGAGCCCGTCCAAGGGGGACCTCGCGAGCATCGCGGACCCCGCCTCCCTCGCCGTGCAGTACGCCGACGGCGGGGCCGCCGCGATCAGCGTCCTGACTGAACAGCGCCGCTTCAACGGTTCACTCGCCGATTTCGACGCCGTCCGGGCAGCCGTGGACATCCCGCTGCTGCGCAAGGACTTCATGATCGACGAGTACCAGATCTGGGAAGCCCGGGCACACGGGGCCGACCTCGTCCTGCTGATCGTGGCGTCCCTGTCCGATGCGCAACTGCGCGAGTTCAGCGCCCTCAGCCGCGAACTCGGCATGAACGTGCTCGTCGAGACGCACACTGCAGAAGAAATCGAGCGGGCTGTTGCTGCCGAATCCCGGATCATCGGCGTCAACGTCCGCAACCTCAAGACGCTCGACGTCGACCGTTCAGTCTTCGCCGCACTCGCCGGAGGCATCCCCGCCGGCGCGCTCGTCGTCGCCGAATCGGGCGTCCGCGGCGTCGACGACGTCCGGCACTACGCCGCGAACGGCGCCAACGCCGTCCTCGTGGGCGAAGCCCTGGTCAGCGACGCGACCCCGCGGGAGCGGATCGCCGAATTCATGGCCGCCGGGGCAGAAGAAATCGCCGCACGATCCTGACCCGTGCTCCGGACGGGCAACGCCCGGCGGGAGCATGCGGCGCCTCCGTGCAGCACCCAGATCTAATTAGCAGTGGAACAGGATGGTGAGACTGATGGTCGATGCGCCAGCAGCCAGCTCAGACGAAAGCGCCGTGGACGCGTTCCTGCAGGGTGGAGAATCCCTGCGGCACGCCCCCGGACCCTACTTCGGGTCGTACGGCGGCCGGTGGATGCCCGAGTCCCTCATCGCCGCCCTGGATGAGCTCGAAGACACTTTCGAGAAAGCCAAAGCCGATCCCGGGTTCACCGCGCAGATCGCCGATCTGAATAAGAACTACTCCGGCCGGCCCTCGCTGCTGACCGAGGCGAACCGCTTCGCGCAGCACGCCGGAGGCGTCCGGATCTTCCTCAAGCGCGAGGACCTGAACCACACCGGCTCGCACAAGATCAACAACGTGCTGGGCCAGGCACTCCTGGCC
This sequence comes from Pseudarthrobacter kochi, assembly GCF_055412805.1. Lineage (NCBI taxonomy): Bacteria > Bacillati > Actinomycetota > Actinomycetes > Micrococcales > Micrococcaceae > Pseudarthrobacter > Pseudarthrobacter kochi. The sequence goes on along the minus strand of NZ_JBVAYV010000044.1, from coordinate 11,009 downwards.
AAGCGCATGGGCAAGACCCGTATCATCGCCGAGACCGGCGCCGGGCAGCACGGTGTCGCCAGCGCCACCGCGGCCGCCCTGATGGGCCTGGAATGCGTCGTTTACATGGGCGCCGAAGACTGCCGCCGGCAGGCCCTCAACGTTGCCCGGATGGAGCTCCTCGGAGCCACCGTCATTCCGGTGACCAACGGCTCCCAGACGCTCAAGGACGCCATCAACGAGGCCCTCCGCGACTGGGTCGCCAACGTGGACACCACGCACTACCTGCTGGGCACCGCTGCCGGGGCGCACCCGTTCCCGGCCATGGTCCGGTACTTCCACGAGGTTATTGGCGAGGAGGCCCGCGCCCAGATCCTGGAGCAGACCGGCCGCCTGCCCGACGCCGTCTGCGCCTGCGTCGGCGGCGGCTCCAACGCCATCGGCATCTTCCACGGCTTCCTGGACGATCCCTCGGTCAGGATCTATGGCTTCGAAGCCGGCGGCGAGGGTGTCGAAACCGGACGCCATTCCGCCACCATCACGCTCGGCAAGCCCGGGGTGCTGCACGGCGCCCGCTCCTACCTGATGCAGGACGACGACGGCCAGACCATCGAATCGCACTCCATCTCCGCAGGCCTGGACTACCCCGGCGTCGGGCCGGAACACGCCTACCTCGCGGACATCGGACGCGTCAGCTACGAGCCCATCACGGACAGCGAGGCAATGGACGCGTTCCGGCTGCTCTGCCGCACCGAGGGCATCATCCCGGCCATCGAGTCGGCGCATGCACTGGCCGGTGCCATCAAAGTCGGCCAGCGGCTGGCCGCCGAAGCTATGGCCGCAGGCTCAAGCAATGCGTCAGAGAAGATCGTGATCGTGAACCTCTCCGGCCGCGGCGACAAGGACGTGGCCACCGCTGCTGAATGGTTCGACCTGCTGGACGAGGATTCACCCGAGCACGAGATCGCCACGGAGGGAGAGCAGCTGTGAACCACGTCGAAGCCAGCGCCGGAGGCAGCCTGACCGCCGCCAGCAAATCGGCTGCGGCCATTGACCGCGCCAAGGCCCAGGGCCGCGCCGCCCTCATTGGCTACCTGCCCGCCGGCTACCCGAGCGTCGAGGACACCATCGCGGCCGGCATCGCCCTCGCGGAAAACGGCGCGGACCTGATCGAAATCGGCATCCCGTACTCCGACCCGGTGATGGACGGCCTTGTTATCCAGGCCGCCACCACGGAGGCCCTCGCCAAGGGCTTCCACGTCAAGCAGGTCTTCGACGTTGTCCGCGGCATCACGAGCAAGACCGACGCCGCCGTGCTGGTCATGACCTACTGGAACCCTGTTGTCCGGATGGGCGTCGATGAATTCTCCCGCCAGCTCGCCGACGCCGGGGGAGCAGGGCTCATCACCCCGGACCTGATCCCCGATGAAGCGTCCGAATGGATGGCGGCCTCGGACAAGTACGGCCTGGACCGGGTGTTCCTCGTGGCGCCGTCCTCTTCGCCGGAGCGCATGAAGCGCACCGTCGAGGCGAGCCGCGGCTTCGTCTACGCGGTCTCGATCATGGGCGTCACCGGCGCCCGCACCTCGGTCAGCTCCGCAGCCAAGGACGTTGTGGCTGCCGCGCGCGCCGCCGGCGCCGAACATGTTTGCGTCGGTCTGGGCGTGTCCAACGCGGAGCAGGTCCGCGAGATCGCCGCCTACGCGGACGGCGTGATCGTCGGTACCGCGCTGGTCGTGGCCATCGGCGACGGCGGCGTGGATGCGGTAGCGTCCTTGACGAAAGACCTCAGCACCGGCCTCACCAGGGAAGAAGCTTAAACACATGCAGTCAGTCCTCCACGCGGCAGCGATGATCCCCGCGAGCATTCCGAGCCCGGACTGGTCCGGCTTCGACATCCCGCTGCCATGGGGGTCACTGCGCATCCACGCCTACGCCCTGTGCATCCTGCTCGGCATCATCGTCGGCCTGTGGGTCACCTCCGTCCGCTGGGCCAAGCGCGGCGCCCCGGAGGGCAGCGTCTGGGACATCGCCATCTGGGCCATCCCGTTCGGCATCATCGGCGGCCGGCTCTACCACGTGGTGTCCTCACCGGACGCGTACTTCGGCCCCGGCTTCGACGGCACCGGCGACCTGTCCCTGATCCCGCAGCTCCAGCGCGGGGGTCTGGGGATCTGGGGCGCCGTGCTGCTGGGCGCCGTGGGTGCGTGGATCGGCTGCCGCAAGGCGGGGGTCAAGCTGAGCGCCTTCATGGACGCCGCGGCGCCTGGACTGCTGCTGGCCCAGGCGATCGGCCGCTGGGGCAACTACTTCAACCAGGAACTGTTCGGTGGCCCCACCACACTCCCGTGGGGCCTGCAGATCGACGCTGACAACCCGAACTTCCCTCCCGGCATGGCTGCGGACACACTCTTCCACCCGACGTTCCTCTACGAATCCCTCTGGAATCTGGCCGGCGTCGGCATTCTGTTGCTGCTCGACCGCAAGTTCCGCTTCCGCCGGGGCCGGCTCTTCTGCCTGTACGCGGTCTATTACACGCTGGGCCGGGTCTGGATCGAAGCGATGCGGATCGACGACGCCGAGCAGATCAACCTGTTCGGCATCACCACCCGCCTGAACGTGTGGACGTCCATCTTCGTGCTGCTGGGCGCGCTGGCCGCGTTCATCATCCTGGGCCTGCGCAAGCGCACGGGGCCCGACACCGTCTACCTGCCGGGCCGCGAGCCGGCCGGGACTGACGCCGACGCCGACGGGAACCCGGACGCCGAGGCCGAGGCGGACAGCGACGCGGCAAACAGGGAGCCGGCCACCGTTCCGGCTGACGCTGCAGGTGTCCGCCATTCGGATTCCGCTGTCTCAGATAGTGAATCGCGTGATAATCTCCCTGAGAACCAAAGCGGTCCAGGCCACGTTTCCGCCCCAGCTGAAACGGCGAAGGAATCCACTGGCGGCACCAAGCCTGCCACGGGAACACCGGGGGCCGGAACACCCGGCCACCAGGCCACTGGAACCGCGCCGGATGCTGAGGGCACCAAATAGCTCAGCCCCGGCAAACCGGGCCGCGGAGTCACCCCTCGCAGAGCCCGTTTCCACAGCGTCGTGGCAACAGGGAAGGCAGCGGACAGCAGACAGTGGCTGTTTCGCGCAAGCCCAGGCCGGCGGCCGCGTAACTGTTAGTGCAGGAAGCGTCGCTGACCTACAATTCGAATAAGAAAACACTTTGTTGTGCCCGTCACGCCGGCGCACCGATGCGGGCCAATGTTGTCCCTCCCATACGCACGATCAGGAGGAAGGACGTCTCCCATGACCCAAACCCTGCACAGCCCCAGTTGGTCCGAGCCTCAAGAGGCCGCCATGTCACCTTTCAAGCGCTTCGCGGCACTTCCCGAAGCGGCCGGGCTCTACAACCCCGAGCAGGAGAAGGACGCCTGCGGCCTCGCCATTATCGCCACGCTGCGGGGGGAGCCGGGCTATGACATCGTTGACGCCGCCCTGACCGCCCTGCGCAACCTCGAGCACCGCGGCGCCGTGGGCGCCGACGAAGGCACCGGCGACGGCGCGGGACTGCTTATGCAGGTCCCGGACGAGTTCTTCCGTGCAGTCACCGACTTCGAGCTTCCCGCCCCCGGTCAGTTCGTGGTGGGCACGGCCTTCCTGCCGGCCGAGAAGCGCGAATCCGACGCCGCCAAGGCGGGCATCGAAAGCCTTGCCGCCGACGAGGGCATGACGGTCCTCGGCTGGCGTGAGGTGCCGATCGTCGCTGACCTCGTCGGGGCGATGGCCCGGGCCTGCATGCCGTACTTCTCCCAGCCGTTCTTTGCCTCCAGCACCGGGGAAGTGCTGGAGCGCAACGAACTCGACTCCCGTGCGTGGCGGATCCGGAAGCGCGCGCAGAACAAGTTCGGTGTGTACTTCCCGTCGCTGTCCTCCCGGACCATCGTCTACAAGGGCATGCTGACCACGGCCCAGCTCGAGCCGTTCTACCCGGACCTTTCGGACAAGCGCTTCAAGACCAAGCTTGCGATCGTCCACTCGCGCTTCTCCACCAACACCTTCCCGTCCTGGCCGCTGGCCCAGCCTTTCCGGACCATCGCCCACAACGGCGAAATCAACACAGTCAAGGGAAACCGCAACTGGATGCGTGCCCGCCAGTCGCAGCTGGCCAACCCGCTGCTGGGGGATTCACCCGAGGAGCTGTACCCGATTTGCACCCCGGGCGCTTCCGACTCGGCGTCCTTCGACGAGGTCGCGGAACTGCTCTGGCTCTCCGGCCGGCCGATCACCCACTCGATCATGATGATGATCCCCGAGGCCTGGGAAAACCACGCCACGATGGATCCTGCCCGCCGCGCCTTCTACGAGTACCACTCCATGCTGATGGAACCGTGGGACGGCCCCGCCGCCGTCTCCTTCACCGACGGAAACCTCGTCGGCGCCACACTGGACCGCAACGGGTTGCGCCCTGGCCGGTTCTGGATCACCGAGGACGGCCTGATCATCTTTGCCTCCGAGGTCGGCGTGATCGACGTCGAACCCTCGAAGGTGGTCAAGAAGGGCCGCGTCTCACCGGGCAAGATGTTCCTTGTCGACACGGACGCCGGACGGATCATCAATGACGCCGAGGTCAAGGCCGAGGTGGCGGCAGCCAACCCGTGGGCCGATTGGGTCAAGGAAAACCTGATCGACCTGAAGGACCTGCCCGAACGCGAGCACGTGGTGCACACCGCGGCCTCGGTGAACATCCGCCAGCGTACCTTCGGCTACACCACCGAGGAACTGAAGATCCTGCTCGGCCCGATGGCCCGCACGGGCGCCGAGCCGCTCGGGGCCATGGGATCCGACACTCCCGTGGCCGTGCTCTCCAAGCGGCCGCGGCTGCTGTTCGACTACTTTGTGCAGTCCTTCGCGCAGGTCACCAACCCGCCGCTGGACGCCATCCGCGAGGAACTTGTCACCTCGCTGACCTGCGCCATCGGGCCCAACGGCAACCTCCTGGACACCAAACAGGTCCGCCAGCCGCAGGTTTCGCTGCCGTTCCCCGTGATCAACAACGACCAGCTCGCCAAGATCGGGAACATCGAGAACGCCGACGGCGACCGCGTCGCCATGAAGGTCCGCGGCCTCTACCGCCCCGAAGGCGGCGAGAACGCGCTGCGCGCCCGGCTGACCGAAATCTGCGAGCAGGTTTCCGGCGCCATCAACCGCGGCGTGCAGTACGTTGTGCTTTCGGACCGTGACTCCAACGCCCAGTGGGCGCCGATCCCGTCCCTGCTGCTGGTCAGCGCCGTGCACCACCACCTGCTGCGCAGCGCCAACCGGACTAAGACCGCCCTCGTCGTGGAGGCCGGCGATGTCCGCGAGACGCACCACGTGGCCGTGCTGATCGGCTACGGCGCCTCCGCCGTGAACCCCTACCTGGCCATGGAATCGGTGGAGCAGCTCATCTCCACCGGCGACGTCGTCGGTGTGACCGCGCAGGACGGTGTCTACAACCTGATCAAGGGCCTCGGCAAGGGTGTCTTGAAGATCATGTCCAAGATGGGCATCTCCACCGTGGCCTCCTACACCGGGGCCCAGACCTTCGAAGCCCTTGGCCTTGGCCAGGACCTCGTGGACGAGTACTTCTCCGGCACGCACTCGCAGCTGGGCGGCGTCGGCCTCGAGGTCATCGCGGCCGAGGTCGCGGCACGCCACCGGATGGCGTACCCGGAGAACGGCATCGAGCAGCCGCACCAGGCTCTGATGGGCGGCGGCGAGTACCAGTGGCGCCGCGACGGCGAGCCGCACCTGTTCAACCCGGAAACCATATTCCGGCTGCAGCACGCCACGCGTGAGCGCCGGTACGACATCTTCAAGGCCTACACGCGTGGTGTGGACGACCAGTCCGAGAACCTCATGACCCTGCGCGGGCTCCTGAAGTTCAAGGCCGGGCTGCGCCCTGCCGTCCCGCTCGAGGAAGTGGAGTCCGTCTCCAGCATCGTCAAGCGGTTCTCCACCGGCGCGATGAGCTACGGCTCCATCTCGCAGGAGGCCCACGAAACCCTCGCGATCGCCATGAACCGGCTGGGCGGCAAGTCCAACACCGGTGAAGGCGGCGAGGACGTGGACCGGCTGCTCGATCCGACCCGCCGTTCGGCGGTCAAGCAGATCGCTTCCGGCCGGTTCGGCGTGACCAGCCTGTACCTGACCAACGCCGATGACATCCAGATCAAGATGGCGCAGGGTGCCAAGCCCGGCGAAGGCGGCCAGCTGATGGCGCAGAAGGTCTACCCCTGGGTGGCGCGGACACGGCACTCGACGCCCGGCGTCGGACTCATCTCCCCGCCCCCGCACCACGACATCTACTCGATCGAGGACCTCGCCCAGCTGATCTACGATGCGAAGCGTGCCAACCCCTCGGCCCGCGTCCACGTCAAGCTGGTCTCCGAGGTCGGGATCGGCACGGTGGCGGCCGGCGTCACGAAGGCCAAGGCCGACGTCGTCCTGGTTTCCGGGCACGACGGCGGAACCGGCGCCTCGCCGCTGAATTCGCTGAAGCATGCCGGTGTGCCGTGGGAGCTTGGCCTCGCCGAGACCCAGCAGACCCTGATGCTCAACGGCCTGCGTGACCGCGTGGTGGTGCAGGTGGACGGCCAGCTCAAGACCGGCCGCGACGTTGTGATCGCCGCGCTGCTCGGCGGCGAGGAATTCGGTTTCGCCACCGCCCCGCTGGTGGTGTCCGGCTGCATCATGATGCGCGTCTGCCACCTGGATACCTGTCCCGTGGGCGTCGCGACGCAGAACCCCGAGCTGCGCTCCCGGTTCAACGGCAAGCCGGAATTCGTGGTGAACTTCTTCGAATTCCTTGCCGAGGAGGTCCGCGAGATCCTGGCCGGGCTTGGCTTCCGCACTATCGAGGAAGCGATCGGCCACGCCGAAATGCTCGACACCCGCGAGGCGATCAACCACTGGAAGGCCGAGGGGCTGGACCTGGACCCGATCCTGCACGGGCTCGAGTTCGATGACGACGCCCCGCTGCGCAACCTCACCGGCCAGAACCATGAGCTGGACAAGCACTTCGACCAGCGCCTGATCGCGATGGCCGCGGAAGCCCTGAGTGACCGGACCCCGGTCAAGATCGCCGTCGACGTCATCAACACGGACCGCTCCGTGGGCACGATGCTGGGCCACGAGGTCACCAAGACCTTCAGCACGGACGTGCTCGCCACGGACACCATCGACATCACGCTGACCGGCACCGCCGGGCAGTCGCTCGGTGCCTTCCTGCCGGCCGGCATCACACTGCGGATGTTCGGTGACTCGAACGACTACGTCGGCAAGGGCCTTTCCGGCGGGCGCATCATCGTCCGGCCGGACCGCACCAACGTGTTCCCGGCGGAGCGCAACGTGATTGCCGGCAACGTCATCGGCTACGGCGCGACGAGCGGCGAGATGTACCTGCGCGGCCAGGTGGGCGAACGCTTTATGGTCCGCAACTCCGGCGCCACCGCGGTGGTCGAAGGAATCGGCGACCACGGCTGCGAGTACATGACCGGCGGCCAGACGCTCATCATCGGGCGCACCGGCCGCAACTTCGGTGCCGGCATGTCCGGCGGCACGGCTTACGTCCTGGACCTGCAGACCGAACGCGTCAACAAGCAGGCCCTGGAATCCGGTGAGCTGCAGCTGCGCGAACTGGACGCCGAGGACCGCGACATTGTCCATGGACTGCTGCTGAAGCACTCCGAGGAGACCGAATCGCTGCTTGCGGCACGGCTGCTGGAGAACTTCGACGACACCGCAGCCCGCATAACCAAGGTGCTGCCGCGCGACTACGCGGCCGTACTGCAAACCCGCCTTGACGCCATCGAAGAGGGCCTTGACCCCGACGGCGAAGAAGTTTGGTCTCGAATCCTGGAGGTGACCGGTGGCTGATCCACGCGGATTTCTGAAAGTACGTCAGCGCGAAACCCAGCCCCGCCGGCCCGTTCCGGTCCGCATCATGGACTGGAAGGAAGTCTATGAGGCCCAGGAAAAGGGTGTCCTCAAGGCCCAGGCCGGCCGCTGCATGGACTGCGGTGTGCCGTTCTGCCACCAGGGCTGCCCGCTGGGCAACCTCATCCCGGAGTGGAATGACCTCATCTGGCGGGACAAGGGCGAGGAAGCGATGGAGCGGCTGCACGCCACCAACAACTTCCCCGAATTCACCGGCCGGCTCTGCCCGGCACCCTGCGAGGCGTCCTGCGTGCTGGGCATCAACCAGCCTGCCGTGACCATCAAGCAGGTTGAGGTCTCGATCGTGGACCAGGCGTTCGAGAACGGCTGGGTCAACCCGCTGCCGCCGGCCCGCCTCAGCGGCAAGACGGTCGCCGTCGTCGGTTCCGGTCCCGCCGGACTCGCCGTCGCCCAGCAGCTGACCCGGGTGGGCCACACCGTCGCCGTTTACGAGCGCGATGACAAGATCGGCGGCCTCCTGCGGTACGGGATCCCCGATTTCAAGATGGAAAAAGAGCACGTCGACCGCCGCCTGGAGCAGATGAAGGCCGAAGGCACCCGCTTCCGGACCGGCGTCGCCGTCGGCACCGACGTGACGTGGGAGCAGCTCCGCCGCCGGTACGACGCCGTCGTGGTGGCCACCGGCGCCACCGTCCCGCGTGACCTGCCGATCCCGGGCCGCGAGCTCGAGGGCGTGCACTTCGCGATGGACTACCTCGTCCCGGCCAACCGCGTGGTGGCGGGGGAGACGGTGGAGAACCAGATCAACGCCGCCGGCAAGCATGTGGTCATCCTTGGCGGCGGCGACACCGGCGCGGACTGCCTCGGCACCGCACACCGGCACCAGGCTGCGTCCGTCACCACCCTCGCGATCGGCAAGCAGCCGCCGGCGGAGCGCGCCGGCCACCAGCCGTGGCCGACGTTCCCCACCCTGTTTGAAGTTGCCAGCGCCCACGAGGAAGGCGGCGAACGCACCTACCTCGCCTCCACCGTGGAGTTCGTCGGCGAGAACGGCAAACTGACCGGAGTGAAGGTCGCCGAAACCGAATTCGTCGATGGCAAGCGCCTCCCGAAGGCCGGCACGGAGCGGATCATCCCGGCGGACCTGGTCTTCCTGTCCCTGGGCTTCACCGGGCCGGAGCCGGCCGGGATCACCGAGCAGGTCTGCGCCGAGTTCGACGGCCGCGGCAACGTGGCCCGTGACGGCTACTACATGACCAACACGGAAGGCATCTTCGTGGCCGGAGACGCCGGCCGCGGCCAGTCGCTCATCGTCTGGGCCATCGCCGAGGGACGCGCCTGCGCCGCCGCGGTAGACAAGTTCCTGATGGGCAGCACCATCCTTCCGGCCCCCGTGGCCCCGACCGACCGGGCCATGGCCGTCCTGTAAGTCGCAGTTGTTTCCCGGCGGCCGGCCCCGGCCGATACCGCCTACAACTTCATCCATGCAATCGACTACTAGGGTAGGTATATGAGACGCGCTAAAATAGTGGCCACGTTCGGACCGGCAATCGCGAGCTTTGAGAACACTATCGCCGTTCTGGAGGCCGGGGTTGACGTTGCCCGCATGAACATGAGCCACGGCGACTACGCCGTACACGACACCACGTACGAGAACGTCCGCAAGGCGGCCGGCCAGCTCGGCAAGGCCGTGGCTATCATGGCTGACCTGCAGGGGCCGAAAATCCGCCTCGGCCGGTTCGTCGACGGACCGCACCTGCTCGCCGTCGGCGACACGTTCACCATCACCACCGAGGACGTCCCGGGCACCAAGGACATCTGCTCCACGACCCTCAAGAGCCTCACCGAGGACGTCAATCCCGGCGATGCGCTCCTGATCGACGACGGCAAGGTGGCCCTCCGGGCCATCGACGTCGACGACGTCAAGGTGGTCGCCCAGGTGATCGTTGGCGGCTACGTGTCGAACAACAAGGGCATCAACCTGCCCGGAGTTGCCGTCAACGTCCCAGCACTGAGTGAAAAGGACGAGGACGATCTGCGCTGGGCGATGCGCCGCGGTGTGGACATGGTGGCCCTGTCCTTCGTCCGCGACGCCTCGGACATCAAGCGCGTCCACGAGATCATGGACGAAGAAGGCCGCCGCGTCCCGGTAATCGCCAAGATCGAGAAGCCGCAGGCTGTTGAGCAGCTCCCTGAAATCATCGACGCCTTCGACGCCATCATGGTGGCCCGTGGCGACCTCGGCGTGGAACTTCCCCTTGAGGAAGTGCCGATCGTGCAGAAGCGCGCCGTCGAACTCGCACGCCGCTGGGCCAAGCCGGTCATCGTGGCAACCCAGGTGCTCGAATCCATGATCGACAACCCGCGGCCGACCCGCGCCGAGGCCTCCGACTGCGCCAACGCCGTCCTCGACGGCGCCGATGCAGTCATGCTCTCGGGCGAGACCAGCGTGGGCAAGTTCCCGATCGAGACCGTCAAGACCATGGCCCGGATCATCGAATCCACCGAGGTCCACGGCCTGGAGCGCGTCCCCCCGCTGGGCACCAAGCCGAAGACCCGCGGCGGAGCCATCACCCGTGCCGCCGTCGAAATCGCCGACCAGCTGGATGCGAAGTACATCTGTACCTTCACCCAGTCCGGTGACTCAGCGCGGCGTTTGTCGCGGCTGCGTCCGATCCGCCCCGTGTTCGCCTTCACCCCGGTGGAGCACGTCTGGAACCAGCTTGCGCTGACCTGGGGCATCCAGCCGGTCCTGGTCCCGATGGTGGGCCACACCGACGAGATGACCGCACAGGTTGACCGCAGCCTGCTGAACATGGACCTCGTCGAGGACGGCGACATGGTGGTCATCGCCGCCGGTTCGCCTCCCGGAAAGGCCGGTTCCACGAACATGCTGAAGGTCCACAAGGTGGGCGACCTCGCGGACGCGGGCAGCCATGGCGGGACCGAAGTCACCAAGGACAAGGTCGGCCCCTGGCCGGAACGGAAGAAACGGAACAGCAAGATCTAGTTCTGCTGCTCTAGACATAGAAGGAGGGTCACAGGGGCACGTGGAGAACCAGGAGGGGAAGCCTCCTCTGTGTTTTTTTTTCTGA
>NZ_JBVAYV010000043.1:0-29355 GCF_055412805.1 Pseudarthrobacter kochi | reverse complement strand
TGCCGCCGGCCACCGCGATGGCCAATTTCAAGACAAAAAACCAGCCGCAAACCGTGGCTGCCTAACTGACAAGAAACCACCCGACTGTCTCACATCCTTGACACACCTCACTTGTTCCACGTGGGTGAGTGCTTCGTGCCGGCGTCTTTCGACGTCGGCTGCCAGCTTTGGGAGCGATGAGACCCTGTTTTCGAGTTGCCTGATGGTGCCTAGATCGGCTGACAGGAGGCTGCGGCGGGCTATTTGTGTTGTTGCCCTGGGTACTCCGTCGATGCGTACTTCGACGGTTGCCCGGTCAAGGTCTCGGGCCGGCATGAGTCGGGCGCGGAGGTCGTGGCCGCCAAGGGTGGCGATGGTTCCGAGCTCGTCGTAGCCGTAGAGATTCATGAGGCGGTGGCCGTGCTTGCCGGCCCATGCCCGGAGTGCTTCGGCCGCGTCCCCGCGGTTATCGAGCGATTTGCCGTCGACGGTGGCGTTGAAGGCGTCCGCGGTGGTGTCGATAGTCCGCGCCGCCGCTGCCTGGATCAGGGGCAGGTCTCCGGCGGCGGCGTCCGCTGAGGATTGTTCGCCGCGTTTGGTGTGGGCGACAGCAACCATGTTGCGGTTGTAGGCCCGGTCCAGGCGGCTCAGGCGGGCCATTTCCTGGTCGGCGACGGCTTTTTCCAGCACCAGCGGGTTACCGCTGGTGATGGCTTTCGCCTGGGCGAAGTTCAGGGTGTTGTCCCCGATGTCTTCGATTTCGCGCACATCCAGGCGCCCGCGCATGATCTGGTTGATGAACCGGGACTTTCTTTCAAGTCCCTGCCACATGAAGGAATCGAAGGATTCTTTGGTGACGACCTGGGAGATGCGGACCTCGGGGTTCTGGTTGCCTTGGCGCAGGATGCGGCCGTGGCGTTGCTCGACGTCCGAGGGCCGCCAGGGGGCGTCCATGTCCACCAGGTGCACGGCGCGTTTTTGAATGTTGGTGCCCACACCCATTTTTGAGGTTGATCCCATGAGCACGGCGATCTGTCCGGAGCGGGCGGCGGCGAAGAGCCGGCCTTTCTCTGTGTCGTTCTTGGCGTCGTGGATGAACCGGACCAGGTGTTCGGGCACGCCGCGGCGGCGTAGCTGGTCTTTGAGTTCGCCGTAGACGTTCCACCGGTCAGAGGGTGTGCCGAAGTCGCAGAACACCAGCTGCAGGGCTCCGGGCACGGGGTCCGGTTCCCCGGTTTTAGGGTCGGTGTAGATGCGGTCCTTGTGCTCTTCGTACACGCTGGCCAGCAGGTCAGCGGTGGCGCTGATCTTGGTGGGCCCTTGCTGGAACAGTGCGGGGTCAACGAGTCTCATGTCCAGTGCGGCTTTACGGCCGTCTGAGGAGACTTTGAGCATGTTGTCTTCCTCGGCGTCCACGAGCTTTTGCTGGATGCGGTCCACCCGCTGGCCGATGTTCTGGATGTACTCGCGCAGTTCGGGGCTGGGTTCCACGGTGAGCATGTTCGGCTGCCGCAGCCCGTCGCCGTCGCGTGCGGCGATGGCCGGGACGGGGAGCTTCAGGTCCTCGGCGGTCTTCACGTCCGCGAAGGTGTGGAACATTTTTAGCAGCTCGGGGACGTTCTGGAATTTCGCGAACCGGCTCTTGAGTTTGAACCGGTCACCGCCGGCGACGGAGAGTTCCATTTCCTCGACAACCTGCCCAAAGGTTGCTGCCCAGGTGTTGAAGTCCTGGATTCCTGCAGCCTGGAGCAGGTCCGGGCGCAGGTAGCGCTGCATGACGTACATTTCCGTGACGGAGTTCGCGATAGGTGTCGCTGTGGCTCCGGTGATCACGCGCCGGCCCTCGCGCTGGCGCAGGAACTCTGTCTTCATATGCAGGTCCGATGCACGGTTGGAGCCTTGGATTCCGGCGCCGGGGATGTTGCTGGGCGTCTCCAGGTTCTTGTAGTCGTGCAGCTCGTCCACCACGAGGTAGTCAATGCCGGTTTCCTCGAAGCTGATTCCCGGATCGGCGGGGGTATCGAGCTTGGCTTTGAGGCGTTCTTCCCGTCCCAGTACCACCTTTTCGAGCCGTTTGACGATACTCGCGCTGGGCTGTCCGTTGCCCTGGCCGCTGTCCCTGACTGCTTCCAGCTCGGCCCGCGCCTGGGCGACTTCGGCCCTCATGTACGAGGCTTCAGCTTCAGGGCTCAGGCTCACGCGCTGGAACGCGGTGCGGGTCATGACCACGGCGTCCCACTCGTTGGCCGCCGCCCGGGCCACGAACTGCCGGCGCTTATCCCCGGCAAGATCACTCGAGGATGCTGCGAGGATGCGGGCCTGCGGGTAGATCTGCAGCCATTCGCGGGCGAACTGTTCGAGCATGTGGTTGGGGATCACGACGGCGGGCTTGTTGACCATACCCAGACGGCGCAGCTCCATCACGCCCATGACCATCTCGGCGGTCTTTCCCGCGCCGACCTGGTGGAACAGCCCCACGGCAGGCTCCGAGAGCATCCGGGCCACGGCAGCGCGCTGGTGCGGGCGCGGAGAGAAGTCCTTGGCCATTCCCGGCAGGGTCAGCCGCTCCCCCTCGGTGCTGTAGTCGCGCAGCACGATGGAATTGAAGCGGCGGTTGTACTCGTCAATAAGACGGGTGGCCCGTTCGGGTTCCTCCCACACCCATTCGCTGAAACGCTCCTGCAGCAGCTGGGCTTTCTCCTGGGCCGCTGCGGTTTCGGTGGGGTTCAGGATGCGGCGCTTGTCCTCGCCTTCGTCCGTGACCCGCACGGGGCGCTGCTCCAGGACCTGTTTGAGGACATCGGAGGCCGGCATCCGCTGCGTGCCCCAGTTGCTGGTGGCGGCCAGGGTGTGGCGGTTGGCTTTGACGTCCCACATGGAGCCGGCCGCGTTGGAGACCGTGGCGTAGGGGTCGTTCAGGATTTCCCGGACGAACTCCTGGTGCGTGCCGGCGTCGATCCAGACCGCACCGAGGCGCGCTTCCACCTCATCCATGCGCAGCGGTTCCGGCATGGCCCAGGTGAGGTCCTGGACGTTGACGGCGAACCGGTCATCGGAGAGCGCGGCGGCCTGGGCCACTTCAAGCTTCTCCCGCACGTTCCCGGACAGATATTCGGCCCGGGTCTGGAAACTCTCATCGGTGCCCGGGACCTGGTAGATGCTCTCCCCCATGGCGGCCCGGGCGTCGTCAGGGCTGATGCCCAGCAGGGATGCTGCGTAGTCCAGGTCAACCTCGCCCACGGTGTCGAGAGTGACGGTGAGGGCTTCTTCCGCCGTGTCCACGCCCAGGACCGGTCTGCGTGGCTGGACCTGACGGGTCGAAAGCAGGGCCGCCGGTGAAGCTGTCTGCGTGGCTTCATCGAAGTTTTCCAACGCCATCACCAGAGGACCGAACGGGTCACGGGAGACGATAGAGACTGCCTTGGGCGTCATGCGGGCCTGGATGGGCTCCTGCGTCTCTTCATCCACGCGCCCTGTGTTCCGGAGCGTGTAGCGGTTGATCGGCCCGTAGGTTTCCGCGTACTGGCCGTAGGCGCGCTTCAGGTCCTCACGGAGCGCGTCAATGCCGGCGGTGTCCTCGCGGTTTTCGGCCTCGGCGGTGAGCAGCTGCCGGGCGCTGTCGCGCAGCCCCAGCAGGGCTCGGAGTTCAGCGGCCTGGGTCTTGGGCACGGCGAGTTCGGTGTGTGAGCCTTTTTCGACAACGGTGAAGCCGTTGTCGGCGGCGCTGATGTGGCCGTCCCACTCGTGGGCGGCCGCTGGAACATAGGCGGCCCGCTGGCGCTCCTGGTCAGCGGTCCGCTCGGTCATCACCATCCCGGCGGTCCGGGCCTCGCGTACGACGTCGGCCAGGGCTGCGTTCAGCCGGTCCGGAACGGTCGAAAGATCATCGGTGGTCAGTTGCAGGGTTTCGGCCCCGTACATGCCGTGGCTGACGTGCAGCTCGCCAAGGAGCCGTTCGGGGTATTCATCGAAGTAGGAGTTCAGGCGGGTAATGGTTCCGTCGATCTGCCGGGCTGTGACGGTTTCCCAGAGGGTGGAGGCCGGTTCTTGTCCCGTTTCCCGGCGGCGGAAGATCAGCAGGTCCGTCATGGCATCGGTGCCGGCTGCCTTGCGGTGTGAGCCGGTGGGCAGCCGGACGGCGCCCACGAGGTCGGCGAGCTGGTTCATTTCCCGGCGGGCTGAGGGGTTCGTGCCGTCGAGGGTGAAGCTGGAGGTCAGCACAGCGACCATGCCGCCCGGGCGGGTCAGTTCCAGGGACTTGAGGATGAAGTGGTTGTGGATTGAGTGACCGCCGGCGTTGTGGCGGGGATCGTGCAGGGTGACGTTCGCGAAGGGCACGTTACCGATAGCCAGGTCGAAGTGACCGGTCGGCAACTTGGTATCGGCAAAGGACTCAGCCCGGACAGTGGCCCCGGGATAGAGAGCCTGGGAGATGGCCGCGGTCGTCGGATCCAGCTCCACACCGGTCATCTCGGCGGCATCCGGGGCGAACCCCATGAAGGTACCAACACCGGACCCCGGCTCCAGGACAGTACCCCCGGTGAAACCCAGCTCCTGGACGGTGGACCACATGGCCTGCACGTAGGCGGCGTCCGTGTAGTGGGCGTTGATCGTGGTCCTGCGGGCCGCGTCGTATTCGACCTCGCTCAGGAGGCTGCGAAGATGCTCACGGTCCCCGGCGTATTCATCCCGGGACTCATCGAAGATTTGGAAGACGCCCTGGGCTCCCCAAATCCCCCACCGCGCCAGTGACGCTTTCTCGGCCTCTGTGGCATGACGCGCCTCGCTCTGCAGCGTCCGCAGCACTTCAAGGGCTGCAAGGTTCGCCCTGATACGGCTGCGGGCACCCGATGGTGCCAGGTCGTCTTGGGATGAGGGGCGGAACCTGTCGGGATCGGTGGCTAGAGTTGCTCCCTGAGCTTCTGCATCTCGGCCATAAACTCCAGGTGTTCCTGGATACTCGGATTCACGTACTCGTCCTCCTCGTCCTCCGTCTCCGGTGGCGAGAGCAGGTCGTAACGGACGATCTCCTCGGCCTGGTTCCGTGCCGCGTTCAACCGGCCGACCTTCTCCAGATATCCCTCGTCCTGCGGGTCCGGTCCTGCGATCTTCAGCAGCAGCCCGTCCACCTGTTCCTGGGCTTCCTCCCCCAGCTTGGTGAAGAAGTCCTCCGGGTCCTGGATCTGGCTGTAGCGCGTCGGGCTTGCTGCTTTCCAGGCTTCCTGAGCCTGCCTGCCGTACTTGTTCATCACGATCCTCCTCTGGTGCCGCCCACAGAGCCTCAAAGCTCAGCTGACCATCTACTTGCTTCTTACGCCCTGCCATCGGCTGTCCCCTTACCCAGAATGGTTCAGGGGCCACGCTAGCCGGGTTGGTGCCGCATTGCCTGTTCTGGCCTTATCACCGGCGTGAACCGGGCGGGACTTCTACTGGCGAGAGTTGAATTGTTTTGACGGCATTACTGTCAAAGACTGCATTACAGTCAAAGCTGAATTTTCCGCCCGGGTGCAAGGTTTTGTGCCCCGCCTTGAAACTGGCTGCCTTCGTTGTAGAGGCGTTCGCGTCGTTCCACTTCCATGAGGACTGCGCGGGAAATGAAGTCCGACCAGCTCCGGTCCGTCTCCTTGCCGCTCGTTCCCGTGTAGGCGGCTTTTGCGCGCCTAAGGTCATCCGCGGCCATGTAGAAAGTGATCTGTTTGGGGGCGGTGTCCGGCAGCGGGTTGGGACGCAACGTCGGAGAGCCCGCAGGTGCGTCGCTGCCCGTAGTCGCTGAGTCCCTGTTTGCTTTCATCAGGTTCTGGACGGCGAGGTTGTCAGCATTCCGACGGGGCGGCACGCCGATGGGTTTGCGGTTGCTTTCAGTCATGATGCGTTCCTTTCCTCGGCTGCTTCCAGGCGGGCAACGAGTTCATTGGTGATCTGGTACAGGTCTTCAGCGACGTTGGCGGCCGACCGAGGCTGGCTCTGGCCGGCTTCGGCCGTACCCTTCAGCACCTCGTACCATTTGGGTGCAGCCTTGACTTGCTCTTCGAGCTCATGGACCAGCACTCCCCTATCGCGGGCTGCCTGGGCCGGAGCTTCCGCATGTCGCACCATGCCGTTGAATAGCACGGCATCCGTACCAAAGGTCTCTGCAATGGCGTCCCGTGTCGTCCGGTGAACGTTGGTAGCGGTCGAAGATGTAGCAGTGATGATGACGCCGAGCAGGTCCAGGTTCGGGTTGACGTCAATGACCGTATCCAGACGTTTGGCGACGCCAATAAGTCCTTCGCGGCCAGCTTTGTCCGTCTTAGTCGGTACCACTACGTACGAGGCCGCACCGAGGGCTGCAACCTGCAGGGGTTCATTCCCGGGCGGGCAGTCGATAAAGATGATGTCGTATTCGGCCGCGATCGGGGCAAGCGAACGGGCGAGGGCCAACTTTGCCTTGCTGCCATCCTTACTGCTCTGCGCGATAAGGCCGGCAGCTGCCTGGTCGAGCTCCGCTCCCCCGGGAACGACGTCTAGATTAGGGCGGATGTCTTTCAGTGGCGCCAGCCGCGTCCCGAACATCAGGCTCTGAGCAAGGGCGCTGCCGTCGTCGTCCAGGGTTCCGTGCCTGTAACCAAGATCCAGGCCCAGGTTTCCCTGCGGATCCATATCTACGAGCAGGACCTTCCACCCGGACACTGCGAGCAGAGCACCCACATTTGCCGTGAGGGTCGTCTTCAGTACTCCGCCCTTACCGTTGACGAAGCCGCAGATGCGGTCCATGCCTGTGCGGTCGAACGCTGTTGTAGCTGTCATGTTCCCCACCTTAGTGCAAATACTGTCAATACTGTTTTTGAAGTCTTTGCAGTCAAAGACTTCTTTGCGGTCAATACTGTCCTTGAAGGTATTGACGTCTTTACTTGCAATGCTTGCATTGCAGTCAATGCCGTCTTTACTGTCATTCGGTGGCAAGTCAGGCAGCTCGCCACAGCGCTCCGATCAGGTCCAGTTCGGTTTCCGAGGGTGGGATCCAGTAGAGATCAGAGTCAGGTTCGTTCACTTCGTACTCCGCGAGTTCGGGTGTGAGGTTTCTGTCCAGCCATGCGTGCCAGGCTGCACGTTGCTTTCGGTGGATGCTGATCTGTTCTGCGGCGTCGTCCAGCGCCCCGAGCCGCCGGGCCAGCGCTGTCAGGCTGGTCCCGGCTGTGATGCTCCAGTGCCCGTGCCGGCGTCCGATCATGTTGTAGCTGCTCATGGTGCCGAGTGCCGTTTCAACGGCTGTGCGGCTAAGTCCTGTGGACCAGACGATTCCTGCTGTGGTGGGGGAGAGGCGTCCGCGTTCAATGGATTCGTAGACGAGGGCCGCGACGTCGCCCAGGGCCCGGAATACAGGGCGTATGCCATGGATTTTCCCGCTGCGCCAGGAGAGCTCCCGGGCGAGTTGTTCAAAGTGCTGGGGGAGTTGAATCACGTAGGTATCGGCGTTGCGGCCGCGGGCATCGGCAATTTTCGTCAGGATGCCGTCTGAGGCTTGTTCCAGCATCGGGAGCAGCCTGGAGATCGTGCCGTGGTGTTTGCCCAGCGCAGTAGCGAAGGTGCGGCAACCGACATCCAGCAGGTCAGTCTCCATGGTTCGCATGTAGCCGAGCACAGCGCGTAGCAGCAGGCGCAGGCTAAGGCCTTCGCGGCCGCGTTCTTTGAGTCTGTGGTCCAGGACTGCGTAGAGGATATTTTCAAGATCATTCACGAGCTGGTGTGCAGCAGCTTTGCTGCTGGTTCTGCTGCCCCCCCCTGTGGGTACTGGGGGGCTTGTGTCGTTAATACGGGCATTCCTTCTGCCGGCTGACGGGGTTCCCGGTTTTTGGATCCAGCGGCAGGCCTCAGCCCACTCTTTATCAAGGAGGCGTTCCTGCTTCTCGGCGTCGGTGTAGAGGGCTGCGAGGCCGGGGAACTGGCCCCCCAGTTCGAGGCGGACCTGATCCAGGGTCCAGCCACAGGAGGCGAAGTGGTTCAGCACCGCCATGCGGGCTTCTGACGGGCTGGCGTACCTGGCGGTGTCGTATAGCCCGGTACGCGCCGCCAGGCGCAGGGGTGCCTGGCTTCCCCCAAAGGGGAGCGGACTAACACCGTTAGCCGTCGCAGGGGCTGCCAGCTTGGCGGCGCGGGCCTTTAGCTCGCGTGCACGTTTGAGCTCCGGTGCCAGATGGCGTCGGAGGGCCGCGACAGCGTGGACAGGGTTGCGGCGTCGCAGCACGTCGTATGCCTCGTTCAGGGGCGTGACGAGTGTCTGGTGTCCGCCGCGCTTGTGGACGCTCCCCGGGACCCGAATGCAGCCGTCGGTGACGTTCTGGTGCGGGCTAGCGTCAAGGCTGGCTGCTATCCGTGCAAGGGCTTCGATCAGCTCACGAGCCGCCGGGGCTTCCATGCGCTCGGCCAGGGGAATGTAGAGGTGGCGTCCGCCGCTGGGGGAGTAGTCCGCGATGTAGCGGATACCGCAGCCTTCCAAGATGCTCCCGAGGCGTCGGGCATCGTCGTCGACGACGCTCTGCAGCGCTTTGGAAGTGTCCAGGTCAATGCAGAGAGTCGCCACGGAGCCATCTGCTCCGTGAATGGGAACGGCCGCCGGCTGTTTCGGCAGGGAAGCGGTGATCCGGGGCGCGTTTAGCGGCCGGGGGTACTGAAACCGACCTTTTATCCATCGTCCCGGACGGTAAGTCGGCGCACCGGCGATCAACGGAGCGAGAGCCCACGCCATGACCGGCGTGACTTGACACGGGGACGGGGGTGCGTCAGTTGTTGACGGCGCGGTCGCTACAGGTACCATAGACAACAGCTAGTCCCTTCGGGGTATAGCGAATGGAGCGCCCCTCACGGGGAGCTTGTGGAAAGTTCAGATCGTCCTCCGCCAAGATTCGGATCTGAACGCATACTTTTGAAGGCCCGCCTAGTGCGGGCCTTCAGTCTTTAACTGGCCTTAGCGATAGGCAATGACTCCTGGCCGTCGAGTTCATCGAAGTTGATAGTGCTTAGGTGGTCATGCAGCAGACGGGCGAGAAGCTCCGACCGGCTCTCAGAAGTAATTTCTACGACTCTGCTGAGCTTTTCGGCATCCGCGCGCGGAATTTTGGATGTGACAGTCAGGCGATCGCCTTTATGCATCCGTGCCATCGATCCTCCTAAGTTTTGCGTATCGGTCCCTAGCCAATAGCAATCCGATTGCCTTAAGTGGGATGTGAACTCGGCGTGTCGGATCAGGAGCGGCCCTCTCGATCACTTGCTATTGCCCAACCACTATAATCAAACCTTGGACATGTCTAAGGCTACACGGGCATACGCAACGCCTCTGGAGCACCCTTTCCTGTCTCTGGCCGGGTCCACGAGTGGGCCGTCTATCCTCTTTTTCGGGAGTTTGAATTGATGCACGCAAGCCGAGTGGAAAGTATTGCCCGGCAAAAAACGCTCGGCCGCGGCCAGTACGAGGACATCTATCGTCAGTTCGTGCTCTTCGACCTGGCCGAAGACATGGACATGGGCTTCTTCTTGGCCTACTACCGAAACTTTTCCGTCCCTTCGCTGGCCAAAGCGCTGGAAGCGACGGGGGAGATTCGCGCACGTCCCCAGAAGAGGTCTTATGACACCGCGATCGTGATCTACGAGATCATCGCCGGAGGGCTTGATAGCGAGCGGGGTGCTGCAATGGTTGCGCTCTTGCGTAACGTGCATAAGGGCGTGCCTGGGAGCAACGCTGACTTCGTCTATGTTCTGATGACGATGCTGGTCGTCCCGATTCGGTGGGTGGACAGGCACGCCTGGCGCCAATCCTTGGACACCGAAAAACAAGCGGCTGTGGACTTCTTCGCTGAGCTCGGAACACGCATGGGACTGCAAGATATCCCCAACGACTTCGCAGGTGCTGAGGATTTCCTGGACAGCTACGAACAGGAATACGTGGCGGCGAGTCCGGCTGGGTTGAGCTTGATGAGCTCGACTCTGGGCGTTCTTCGCGGACGCCTGCCGGCGCCGGTGCGTCCGGCCACAGAATTGATCCTGTCTGCAATGCTCGAAGACGAGAGGCAGTCGGCAGCACTGGGCCTTCCCAAACCCAATCCCTTCGTTGCGAAGACTCTGGCTGGACTCTTGAAGATCAAGGCCGCCGTGTCATCCAGGCGCCCCCTGAGGACGACGGCGCGGTTCAGGCCCGGCTTGTCAGGTTCTTCGCAGTACCCCTCCGGTTACACGCTCCAAGACCTGGGACCCGTCAAGCCATGACTCCGCTTATCGCCCCTAGCTACCTCGGATTGGTTCAATCAACTATCTCCGAGCTCGGTTTACCTGAAAAGCTGACCCTGGATGGGCTGCGCCACATCGTCTCCACAAGGCGCGCACGGAAACTGGTGGTCCGGAGAACCGAGGAACTTGCGGGCAGCCTGGTCTGCGCCATGACGTACTGCAACGAGAGCGTAGACCTCGTCCTGTTTGCGCCCGCCGATGAACGGCGGCGGGAGGACCATTACGTGTGTCACGAATTTGGCCATCTGCTACTGGGCCATCACGAGCGGGCCCGAGGAAACGTAGCGCGTCCTATGCCTCTTCTGGGTTCGGCGATGGTCACCAGCCAGCTGCAGGTAGACGAGGTCGAACCCAAGCTGCTGGGACGGCGCCGGTCCGCTACGTGCTCGACATTTACTGTGGTGGAAGAGAAACGCGCGGAGAGCTTCGCGGACATCATTATGGATCGTATCTGGCGCGCCAATCTCCGCCCCATGGATGAGCCGTCGAAGTTCGCCGAGGTGTTCGGGTGATGAGTGTACTTGTGGCCTGTTGCCTGGGGCTCCTGACACTTCTGAGAGTTTCGGCTCTCTGGAATCCTCCTGCGCGGCCGGCTTTCATGGCTTCACTTTTCGCTACAGCAGGATTCACCCTGTACATCGAGCCGGTTTACGCCGCTGTTGACCCAATTATGGGAGGCCGCAATCTCACCGGGTTGATTCTCTCCCTGTCCGTCCTCGCAGCCTTCTCGCAACTGCATATAGCTGTCACCAGCGCTGCCGGTGCATCCGCAAATATGGGCGCCAACGCCCGCCGCGGTTCCTCTCGACGGCACAAAGTTGCCTGGATACTCTCATCTCTGATTCTTATAGCTGGATTCTTGATGAGCGACCTTCCCGTCACCAGCCCCTCGTTGATGCGCACCTATGGATCCCAACCGGGCATGATGATCTTCCTCGTGGCCGCTTCTTCCTTCATCGCTTACACCAGCGCCAGCATCGTCGGAGTTCTCGTCAGGCACCTTCGACAAATGTCCGCAGCCTTCCGGTTCGGTTTCTTCCTCGTCTGCGCCGGCTGCCTGGGTGCTATTTCTCTTCTGGCAGCTAGATCTGTGCTGCAACTCGTGGCCGACCCCTCCGTTCAGGAATCGTTTTCCCCGTCCTACGGCGTCGGCCAGGCGGTGGCCGTTATCTGCGTTGCAGCAGGGCTTTCAACCTCGCGTTTGGTCGGCATAGGACACGCGGTCTCCTTCAACATCGCTGCCAGATGGCATTTGCTTCGGCTGCTTCCCCTCTGGCGAGCGGCCACTAGAGAGAATCCGAACTTGGTGCTCCATAACGGCAGACTGCCTGTAGCGGATGTTTTCAAGGCCAGACCCCACACAGCTCTGCAACGCCGAATAACGGAAGTCCGAGACGGCCTTCTGGTTGATCCAGCTGGGCTCTCAGATGCGTGGGCCACCCACGGATCGATCCTCATTCAAGCAGAACGACTGATGAAGGCACCGCTAACACCTTCAAGTACTGATAGGACCGCAGCATGATCAACAACCAGAACGCGTCCAAACGGCGAGAAGAGCTATCCCGCCGTTTGGACATCCTCATGGACGTCGTCGTCGCAGAGGGTGGACAACCACACAAATTCGCTGACATCCAGTCTGCGCTTGCCGCTAAGGGCGTCGGTTTGTCGCGTGCACGCTGGTTCTATATGCGGGAAGGAACAGGGGCTACCGTAACGGATCCCAAGCTTCTATCAGCCCTGGCCGACTTCTTCGGTGTCCCCGCGGCATACCTTTTGGACTCGGATCCCTCCCTGCCAGCCAGAGTGGAGGCTCAGCTCAAACTCTTGAAGGCGATGAGAATCGCTGAAGTCCGCAGTTTTGCGGCCCGAGCACTCGGTGACCTTTCTCCAGAGGCAACAGAGGCCATCGCCAAGATTCTCGAAGACGAAATGAAATCAACGGACTAGTTGCATTAGCCATGTCTAAGACATGGCTATCCTTGATCTATGACCTACCACTCATGCAGGGCCCAATCCCGCAGGGCAATGGAGCGTTACACGCCCTGGCTCAAGGGGGCGACCTCAGATTTGCATGTCACGATTCCATCCCCAGCGCATACGACCGAAGGTTCTCTAGCAGCGCCTCAATGCGCGGTAAATCCGCCGAAAAGGCGTGATTCAGCCGACCTGTCGTGGTACCGACGACAGGGGTTTTCTTCAGCACGCCAGCTCCCGCAAGGACGCCTGCAGCCTTACTTAGGGTCACCGGCGAAAATTCGCCCAACTCTTTGGCCAGCTCAGCACGCGTAGCGGGTTCACGCCTGCCCGCCAGGTGGTGGATAAGGGCAAGGTTGACCCCACTACCGAAGACGGTTTGAGCAGTCGCTACCGCGTCATTCCATGCGGGGTCTGCGGGCTTAACCAATCGGGGCATATCGAACATCCTACTTGTCGCACTTTGTTGTTAGCTCAGGCCAATGCGGTCGATAGAGTGATACTTAAAGTATTGCTATAATATTTTAGATAACACTAGGAGGGGGGCTCGAGTGCAACCCAAGGCATGCATCATCGGCGCAGGCGTAGCCGCCCCTTTGGCAGTCCTTGGGCTCATTTCGTCCATGCTTCTTCTGCTGGGGCCCGCGAAACCGGCGTCGGCTGGCTGCGGACCGGCCGTTTCCGTCGTCATCGACAGCACCACCAAAGTTGATGGCTATACCCAGGAACAGCTCAAGAATGCCGCAGCGATCATGGGCGCCGGAAAGGCGCAGGACTTGTCCGTCAACGGGCAGATGATCAGCGTGATGGTGGCCCTGGGGGAGTCGGGGTTGCGGGTCCTGGATACCGGCGACGGCGCCGGCCCGGACTCCCGCGGGTTGTTCCAGCAGCGCGACAACGGCGCGTGGGGTTCCTACGCAGACCGCATGGATCCCACCACGAGCGCAACCAACTTCATCAAAGCCCTGAAAGGCGTGGCTGGCTGGGAGCTGTTGGAACGGACCATTGCCGGCAACAGGGTCCAGCGCAACGCCGACCCGTACCACTACCAGAAGTACTTGCCCGAGGCCGCCAAACTCGTCCAGGCGCTCTCAAGCTCGAAGTTCTCCCTGCAGGGCAGCGACTGCGCCGTCCCCGGACAGTCGGGCGCGGGGGATGACTACCCGTGGAAGAACTCCCCGACCTGGCTACAGGCCGGCGCAAACGCGGCCAGCACCTCGCCGCTGGGCATGTACTACCGCGAGTGCGTGGACTTCGCCCTCTGGCGGGTCAACCAGCAGATGGGTTCAACGAAAGCTCCGTTCAAGTTCCTCAACGGCTCCTTCCGCCCGGACGGACAGGGGCTCGGCTCGGCCCTGACCTGGAAGGCCGGCTGGGACGCCAAGGGCTGGACCTCCGGCAACACACCACAGGTCGGCGCCGTTGTCTGGTACGCGCCCGGCGCCGGGGGAGCGGACCCGAACTTCGGCCACGTCGCCGTCGTCAAGGAAGTCAGAGACGACGGGTCCTACGTCGAAGAGGGCTACAACGGCAACCCGGCCCCGGCGGACCACAGCTACTACACCCGGACAGTGACCAACTCTGTCCCCTCAGCTTTCCTGTACCTGCCCACCCAAGAGGAGAAGAAGTGAAAAGGCCCGTGACCCTGCTCGCCGTGGCGCTGCTCTGCGTTTCGTGCGCACCGGCAGGCAACAGCACGGCAGCGCCGTCGGCATCAGCGGCCGCCAGCTCCACTTCATCCGCGGCGGTCTCGCTGAGCGCAAACAGTGGACCCCAGGCACCGGGCGGCACTATCCCGGCCACCATCGGCATTACCTGGGATCAGGCCAGCAAGGACGAGGCCATGGATGTCGCAGAGAACGCTATGACGGATTTCGCCCGCCCCGCCGTGGAGGACAAACAGTGGGCTAATGATCTGGCCCGCTGGCTGACCCCGCAGGCCACCGCTGACTACTCGGCAGTGGACCCGGCCAACATCCCCGCATCCCGCGTCACCGGGACCGCCACCCTAAGCGTCGATGAAACCAACGGCTTCGGCGTCATGGCAGCGGTCCCCACCAACGCCGGGACCTACACGGTGCAGCTGCTCCGCACCGGCAAGGACTCCCCCTGGAAGGTCAACCGACTCACCCCGCCCGCCTCCTAAACGCCGGCACGTCCACCCCACACACGTAAGGAATAAGCTCATGGGCACCACACCAACGCAAGTTATGGCCTTTCCCAACATCCGGGCCATCGTCCGGGACAACGGCACAGCCGAGGTCATCGTCGCGGGCAACTCCCGCATCGTCCCTGCCGGAGACTCCATGCAGGAACTCCGCAACAACGCCCTGGCCCTCATCGTGGGCGAAGCCCAGACCCTCCAGCGCCCCGTCCGGGTCCGCATCGAGGACCCCGAAGGCCACGGCGAACTCATCGTCCACCCGGACAACAAGATCGAATCCGTCTCCTACGATCCCGCTCCGGCCCGCCGCCGGGCAGAAGCCCCCGAAACCACACCCGCGACCGCAGCGCCGGCCATCATTGAGACCGCACCCGCACCCGCACCCGAGCCCATGGCGGTTCCTGCCCCTGCCGCATCGGTGGACGCCCAGCCGTGGCCACCCGCCCCCGCAACGGCC
Source organism: Pseudarthrobacter kochi (assembly GCF_055412805.1). NCBI lineage: Bacteria > Bacillati > Actinomycetota > Actinomycetes > Micrococcales > Micrococcaceae > Pseudarthrobacter > Pseudarthrobacter kochi. The sequence continues at coordinate 14,521 of NZ_JBVAYV010000043.1, read as the reverse complement.
ACCTCGGAACCACAGACAGCTGCCGCTGTTGAAGAAGCCGCACCAACCCGGCGCAGCCTGAAGGAAACCTCATTCCTGGTCAGCGCCCCGGTCCTCGAACCGGCTACCCAGGGCTGGCGCGGAACACTCACACGCCTGGGACTCCGGATGGATCCCTCAGAGGAAGAACTCACCGAGCGCGAGGATGTCCGCACGGTCAGCCAGCACTGGCCCGGCCCCCGGACCATCGCCGTGGTCAACCGCAAGGGCGGGGCCAACAAGACCCCCACCGTGGTCATGCTCTCGGCCATCCTCGCCCGCTACAGCGGCGCGGCCACGGTCGCGTGGGACAACAACGAATCCCAGGGCACCCTCGGATGGCGCACGGAAAAGGGCTCCCACGACCGCAGCGTCCTGGACCTCATCGACGCCTCCACCGAACTGCTCTCCCCGTCCACGAACGCCGCCGAAATCGCCAAGCTCGTCCACCACCAGACCGCCGACAAGTTCGACGTCCTCCGTTCGGATGAAAACGAAGAAGGCGACCACGAAGTCACCGCCGAGGAAGTCGACATCGCCCATCAGGTCCTCACCCGCTACTACCGGCTCGTGGTCATGGATTCGGGCAACACCGCCCGGGCCGCGAACTGGCGCCGGATGATCGACCACACCAACCAGCTCGTCGTCCCGGTCACCGCCATCGAAGACCGCGCCGAAGCCGCCCGTCTGACCCTGCAGACCCTGGAATCCCGGGGCGGCCACGACGCGGAGCTGGCCCGCAACGCCGTTGTCATCGTCTCGGAGTCCACCGACGCCAAGCGCAGCATGAGCGGCGAGGCACTGAAGCGGGCCAAGGACGAGGCCCAGCGGATCGCTGACGGCTTCGCCCCGTTCGTCCGCGCGGTCGTCCGGATTCCTTACGATCCGGCCCTGGTCAACGGCCCCATCCGCTATGAAGCCCTCCAGCCGGCAACCCAGCGGGCATGGCTGGCGGCCGCGGCCGCCGTCGCTGCCGGCTTCTAAACCACCCACCAACCGGACTCTGAAAGGAGGCAAGCATGCAACAGTCCCTGAACCCTTGGATCACCCGCCCGGCTCCGGCCGGCGGCGCGGACACTGCAGCACCGGAAGCGCACGTGCCGCCGGCGGCCGTGATCAGTGGACCTCTGAAGGGAGTGGTCGAACCGGACGCCGCAGACCGTCTGGCCCGCCGCACCGTCGCCGGCTCCGCAGCACTGTGGGTCGCCGGGGCCCACGGTGGATCCGGCGAAAGCCGCATCGCTGACCTGATCGGCGGGGCACGGGCGACCGGTCACTGCTGGCCTGTCCTCCAGGAAGGCAGCAAGCCGCGGGTGCTGCTGGTTTGCCGTGCAGACATGCGGGGCCTGACAGCGGCACAGAGCGCCCTGATGCAGTGGGCATCGGGCGCGGCGCCCGCGGTTGATCTGCTCGGCCTCGCCGTTCTGGCGGACGCACCGGGGAAGACGCCCAAACCCTTGCGGGACTTCACGACAATCGTCAGCGGGGGAGCCCCCCGGTCCTGGACCCTGCCCTGGGTCGAAGCCTGGCGGCACGGAGACTCCACCACCCTGCCGCCGGCTCGCGAATACCAACGCTTCATCACTGACTTAGCCGCCCTGGCTACCGACTCCACACCCGGCATCACCAACTGAAAGGTCTCTCACCATGAACTCCTTCTCCGTACTTGCAACAAGCGTCATCCCCAACCCGACTCCCGTTGTCCCGGCACAGGCGGGTGGCCTCCTCACGATCCTGAACTGGGCCTCCGGCATCGGCCTGGTCCTCGGTGTCCTGGGCGTGATCATCGTCGGCATCGGCATGGTCATCCAGCTCCAGCGCGGCGAGGGCGCCCAAGCCATCGGCAAGCTCGGCTGGGTCCTGATGGGCTGCATCATCATCACCGGTGCCTCCGGCATCGTCCGCGCCTTCGTCTAAACCAGCACCAACAACGGGAGGTTCACCATGAGCCAGTCAACAGAGAGCACCACCGAAAGCAATCAGTTCACCAAACCCGGTTTCATCATTGCTGCCGCGCTGGTGGTCGCGCTGATTGCAGCAGCCGTCGTCATCTTCCTGCTCCCCAAGGGACAGGACAACGCCCAGCCGGCCCCCGCTGCATCGCCGGACAGCGCCTCCGCAACACCGACAAAGTCAGCAGACGCGGCGGGAAAAAGCATCTGCGGGCTGCCGTCAAGCACCGAGACAGCCCTGGGAACAGCGCCGAAGTCCAAGTGGGAACTCGTTGGAAAAATGGCCGTACCCACCGACCCCAAGACTTCCGGCCCGGGACAGACCGACTCAGACGGATTCCGGTCTTGCTTTGCGCATTCACCGGCCGGGGCGCTCTATTCCGCCATGAACGTTGGCGCACTGGGCTCGGCGGGTTCGCCGCAACTTGAGGTGAAGCTGGCGGACAAGCTCCTCGTTCCGGGCAAGGGACGCGACGCTGCTATGAAGGAGGCCGCGAGCTCGAGTGCCTCCAGTGGATCCGACACAACCATTCAGGTCAACGGCTTCTCCATCAAGTCCTACACGGCCTCGGAGGCCAATGTGGACCTAGCTTTTGAGACAAACAAAGGAGTCCTTGTCCATACGATCCTGTCGATGCGTTGGATGGACGGTGACTGGAAAGTGAAGCCGGCTGACGACGGGGTAACTTTCAGCGGCGTCTCCCAGCTCAGCGACCTCAGCGGTTTCATTCTCTGGTCAGGCGTCTGAGATGGCTGAGTGCAAATGGGGGGAGCTGACGTGCGTCGCGGGGAACATCGCAGCCGGAGCAGTTGACGACGCCATAACAAACCTGGCGAAGTCGATCATGGAGGGCATGAGCCAGATGGTGACGACTCTGTCGACTTTCTGGGTGTCCATGCCCACGGTGAACCTGGCCAGCTCTGACGGTGCGACGCCGAGTCCCGTCGTCTCCGTGGTGAACAGCGAATTGATGGTCTGGACTCTGACGCTGGCTGTCCTCGCGGTCATTCTCGGTGGCATCCGGATGATCTGGGAACAACGCGGAGCACCGCTCAAGGATCTGCTCCGGTCCCTGATCACGCTGGGTCTGGTCTCGGGCCTTGGCCTGGGGGTCATCTCGATCCTGGTGATCGCCGCGGATGCTTTCTCGGCCGAGATCATCAAGCGTTCCACGGACGGCAAGGGCTTTGCCGAGTCGATGAAAATTCTCGTGCTGGCCAATCAATCGGGTGTCGGGGTTTTTATCCTGATCGTTCTGGGGTTGATCGGGCTGATTGCCTCCCTCGTCCAGATCGTTCTGATGGTGGTCCGCAGCGGCATGCTGGTGATCCTGGCGGGCATCCTGCCGACCACCGCGGCTTTCACCAACACCGAGATGGGGCGGCAGTGGTTCCAGAAAGCAGTTGGCTGGACTATCGCGTTCATCCTCTACAAACCTGCCGCAGCCATCGTCTATTCGGTCGCATTCCTGCTCATGGGTAGCAACAGCGGGAAGGATTCGTTGATCACGTCCATTACGGGTTTCACGTTGATGATCGTCGCTCTGTTCGCTCTGCCGGCCCTGATGCGGTTCGTCACGCCGATGGTCGGTGCCGTCGCCTCCGGCGGGGGAGCAGGAGCAGGAGCCGCCGTGGGGGCCATGGCCACAGGCGCCGTATCCATGGGCCGCAGCGGAAGCGGTAAAGGCAATGCAGCCCCGACACCGGCCAGCACACAAAACAACCAGTCAGGCTCATCTCCGAAGGGCAGCACCGGAACAACCGGACCCCGGGGCAATGGCGGCCAGCCGACACCCGGGGCGACCGGTCCGGGCGGGGCCACCAGCGCCGCCACAGCCGGCGCAGCAGGCACTACCGGTGCAGGGGCAGGAGCAGCCGCAGGCAGCGCAGGCGCCGCCTCGGGTGCAGCGTCAGCCGCCGGCCCGGCCGGCATGGCCGTCGCCGTAGGAGCACAAGCAGCGTCCAAGGTTTCTCAGGCCGCACAACAGACCGCGCAGGATTCAACCGGCCAATCAGAAATAGTGGAGGGCCCCAGTGGCAGCAATTAATACCGAATACAAGGAACCGTCCTACGGCAACTGGCGCGTCCCGCGCTCGGCCGGGCTGGGCAACCTCGGCGCTATCGGCACCGGCATTGTCATGGCCGGGTTGTTGCTGGGCATCATCAGTTTCGCCATCTGGGGCCTGCTCCCGGGCCTTGCTGTCCTGGCCGTCGCCGGGGCGGCCGCCCTGCTGTTGACGGTCAAGGACAAGCACGGCCAGTCCGTTGTTGACCGGTTCGGAACCCGAATGAGCTTCCGGCTCGCCAAGTCCTCCGGAACGAACCTCTACCGTTCCGGCCCCCTCGGCGTCACGGCCTGGGGCATGTACCAGCTCCCGGGCCTCGCGGCGAAGTCCACCCTGTATGAATTCACCGACTCCTACAAGCGCCCGTTCGCACTGCTGCATGTGCCGTCCACCAGCCACTACACCGTGATCTTCTCCACCGAACCCGACGGTGCGTCCCTGGTGGACCCGGAACAGGTCGATGCGTGGGTGGCGAACTGGGGCGGCTGGCTCGCCGGCCTCGGGGACGAAGCGGGCCTGGACGCCGCCGCCGTAACGGTCGAGACCGCACCGGATTCCGGCTACCGGCTCCGCAACGAGGTCACGATGAACATCGACCCGAACGCCCCGGAGTTTGCCAAAAACGTGCTCCACGAGGTCGTGAACACGTATCCGGAAGGTTCGGCCACGGTCCGGGCCTGGGTATCCCTCTCCTTCAACGCCTCCCTGCGGGCCGGATCGAAGAAGCGCACACCCGAAGATGTGGCCCGGGACCTCGCGTCCCGGATCCCGGGCCTGTCGGCCCGGCTGCAGTCCACCGGCGCCGGGATCGCCCGGCCCATGTCCGCGCAGGAACTCTGCGAGGTCATCCGGATCGCCTACGATCCGCCCGCGGCCCTGATCATTGATCAAGCGCACTCCGCCGGTTCCCCGGTGTCCCTGACCTGGGGCGAAGTCGGACCCTCCGCGACGCAGGCGTCTTGGGATGACTACCGGCACGACAGTGCGTTCTCCGTCTCCTGGACCATGACCGGTGCCCCGCGCGGTTCGGTGAACTCCTCGGTCCTCTCCCGCCTGCTGGCCCCGCACGGGGACATCGACCGCAAGCGGATCTCACTGCTGTACCGGCCGATGGATTCGGCCCGTGCCGCAGCCGTGGTGGAGCGGGACCAGAACAACGCCAACGTCCGCATCACCTCCGGAAACCGCCCGTCCGCCCGCGCCCTGGTCGACGCCCGCTCCACCGTGCAAACCGCCCAGGAAGAAGCCCAGGGCGCCGGGCTGGTGAACTTCGGCATGGTCGTCACCGCCACCGTGACCGATAAGGAACGCCTCGCAGATGCCGTGGCCGCCGTGGAACAGACCTCCGGTACCGCCCGGGTGCTGCTGCGCCGCGCCTACGGCACCCAGGACACCGCGTTCGCCGCGTCCCTGCCCCTCGGGCTGGTCCTTCCCAAGCACAGCCTCCTGCCCTCCGAAATCAAGGACGCCCTGTAATGGCCCGTATGAAACTCTTCACCCGCCCTGCCAGGAAGGCTGCAGCCCCGGTCAAAGCCACGCCGAAGAAGAAGGCTGAGAAGGAACCGCGCCAGCCCGGGCCCTCTGCCCGGGGCTGGACCGGACGCGGCGGCGGCATGGCCGCCCTCGTGCCGTCCGTGAAGGAATACCGGGGAACCACGGTCCAGGTTTGCGGGCTGTGGCCGTTTTCCTCCGGGGCGTCCTCCCCCATGATCGGCGTCCCGCTCGGACGCCATGAGGAAACCCAGGCCACGGTCTGCTGTGACCCGATCAGCTGGTTCCAACGGGCACGCCTGATTTCCAACCCTTCTGCGTTCATCCTGGGCAAGCCGGGGCTGGGAAAGTCCACCGTGGTGCGCCGGATGTTCATCGGACTCTCCGCGCAGGGCGTCCACCCCCTGATCCTGGGGGACTTGAAAGGCGAACACGTCAAAGCGGTCCAGGCGCTCGGTGGCCAAGTCATCAAGCTCGGCCGCGGCGTCGGCTACCTGAACATCCTCGATCCCGGCCAGGCCGTCGAAGCCGCGCAGCTGCTCGAAGACAACGGCCACCACGAGGACGCCGCCCGGGTCCGCGCCGACGCGCACGGCCGGCGCCTGACAATGGTTGTCTCCCTGATCACCATCAGCCGGAACAACCCGCCCACCGATCAGGAACAGACGATCCTGGACCGGGCCCTGCGGGTCCTCGATGACCGGTTCGACGGTGTTCCCGTCCTCAAGGACCTCCTGGACGTGATCATCTCCGCCCCCGATGAGCTGCGCCAGGTCGCCCTGGACCGCGGCGACATGAACGTCTACCTGCAGGAAACCCGGGCATTGGAAGCAACCCTGCTGGGCCTGACCGGAGGCGGGAAGCTCGGAGAAATCTTCTCCCGGCACACCACCAACCCCATGATGCGCGACCGCGCCGTGGTCTTCGATGTCTCCAGCATTGACGAGACCGAAACCGACCTCCAAGCTGCAATTCTGCTCGCGTGCTGGTCCTACGGTTTCGGCACCGTTAACGTCGCCAACGCCCTCGCCGATGCCGGTCTGGAACCGCGCCGGAACTACTTCGTCGTCCTGGACGAGCTGTGGCGGGCGCTCCGCGCCGGCAAAGGCATGGTGGACCGGGTGGACGCCTTGACCCGACTCAACCGCTCCGTCGGTGTCGGTCAGATCATGATCTCCCACACCATGTCCGACCTGCTGGCACTGCCGGCGGAAGAAGACCGGATGAAAGCCCGCGGCTTCGTCGAACGCTCCGGCATGGTGATCTGCGGCGGCCTCCCGGCCTCCGAGATGCCGCTGCTGACCTCGGCCATTCCGCTGTCAGGTGAGGAGCAGCAGAAGCTCATCTCCTGGCAGGACCCGCCCGCCTGGGACTCCCGCGGGCTCGACGTCGAACCCCCGGGTAGGGGGAAGTTCCTGATCAAGGTCGGCGGCCGTTCCGGAATCCCGGTCCTGGTGGGACTGACATCTTTGGAAAAAGGCCCGGATGGAGTCAACGACACCGAGGGGAAATGGCGTGAAACCCCGGAAACCCTCCTCGAGCCAATGACCCCTGACCTACCCCTTCAAGGAGGCACGCTGTGAGCGCACCGAACCGTAAAGGAATGGGCCTCGGAGATGCCCTGCCGGTCTGGATGGCCATCGGCTTCATCGTCGTCTTCGGCGGCGGGACCTACGCGGCCGCCCACCTCGGATCCTGGATGGCCGGCATCGACCCACCCCCCAAACATCCGATTGATCTGATCGCCGGGCTGGGCAAGGGCCGCGTTCCGTGGCCCGTCCAGTCCACCGTCGCGGCCGTCCTCATGGCCGGCGTTGTCCTGGTCCTGACCATCGTCGTGCTCGTGGCCTGGAGGAAGGGCGCATCCAAGCGTGCCCGCGTAGACAAGGCCGCCCGGTACCTGGGTCGCGGGAAGTCCCTGGCCGCGTTCTCCGAGAAGGGCGCGAAAGCGACGGCGGATCGGCTGGGAGTGACAGGCACGCCGGGCATCGTGGTGGGCAAAGTGGTCTCCACCGGACAGACGTTCATTCAGTCCTGGGAAGACCTCAGCCTCGATATCTGGGGCCCCAGAACCGGTAAGTCCACCTCCCGGGTCATGCCCGCAATCCTGGACGCACCGGGTGCTGTGGTGTCGACCTCGAACAAGCGTGACGTGGTGGACGGCACCCGTGGGGTCCGCGAGGCAACGGCCCCGGTGTGGGTGTTCGATCCGCAGAAGATCGCCCAGGAGGAACCAGAGTGGTGGTGGAACCCGCTGTCCTATGTCACGGACGAAGAGAATGCGTACAAGCTCACGCAGCACTTTTCGGTTGGTTCGCGGGTCCCGGGGTCCAAGCCGGATGCCTACTTCGACCCCAAAGCCGAGGACATTCTCTCCTCGTACTTCCTCGCGGCCGCGCTCGGTGGGCTTCCCATCACGCAGGTCTACCTGTGGGTGACGGAGCAGGTGAACCGGGAACCGATCAACATCCTGAAAGAGCATGACTACGAGCTGCAGTACAAGGGCCTGGAGTCCACGCTGGAGCTGGCCGACAAACAGCGCGACGGTATCTTCGGCACCGCCGAGAAGATGATCCAGTGCCTCAAGTCCAGGAATACGCTGCGCTGGGTCGCCCCGATGGGTGGCGCGACGGTTGCCACGGATGCCCGCCGGCAGTTCAATCCGCACGCTTTCGCTGCCTCGCAGGAGACAATCTACATCCTTTCCAAGGAAGGGGCCGGCTCGGCTTCCCCGCTCACCACGGCGTTGACGGTGGCGATCGCTGAGGCGATGGAGGAACGGGCCGAACGCAGCGGCGGCCGCCTGCCCAAACCTGCACTGTTCGCCCTCGATGAGTTGGCCAACGTCGTCCGCTGGGCAGCCCTGCCGGATCAGTTCAGCCACTACGGGTCCAAGGGCCTGATCGTCATGGGCATCCTGCAGTCCTGGTCCCAAGGTGTCGAGCTGTGGGGCGAGGCGAACATGCGGAAAATCTGGTCAGCCGCGAACGTCAAGGTCTACGGCGGCGGCGTCGCCGAAGAAGGCTTCCTCCGGGCCCTCTCGGACCTGATCGGAGACTACAGCTACACCAACGTCTCCGTCTCCTCCGGCAAGTCCGGCTCCAGCCGCTCCCGCCAGGAAGGCAAGGAACGCATCTTCGACGTCTCCAACCTCGCGGAGCTCGACCGCGGCCGCGCCGTGGTCCTCGCCTCCGGCGCCCCGGCCACCCTGGTCCGGACCATGCCCTGGTACACCGGCCGGCACAAGGACGCCGTAGAGGCGTCCATCAAGAAGTACAGCCCCCGCCCGGAGGAACCCGAGCCCGTCCTGGTGCCCTCCGCTCCGGCCGCTAATCCCTGGGTCACCGGGTAAGGAAGCAGACAGCCATGGCAGATGATTTCGGACTGTTCGACACGGACACCCCCGCCCCCAACCCCGGCACGGGCGAAGACGGTACACCGGAGAAGGCACCGGAGCTCGTTTACGGCACGGCCGAAGAATTCCTTCACGAGCAGCTGCTGCCAACCTACGTCCGCAGCGTCACCGGAAAGACCGCGAAGTGGTGCATCGAGTGGTATTTCCACCCCGAAGCCGTCTCCCGCGTTGCAGCCTTGTGGCGGTCCTGGGAGCACCTGCGCCTCGACCCGGCAACCGGCATGAGCGTCTGGTGGCGCGACCACGCAGACCACCACATGGCCATCCTGTTGAACCCGCAGGGGCCGTTCTACAACTGCGACATGAAAGAACACCGCGACCCCGAACACCTGGAGCCGAAGAAGGCCCCGGAGGGCTGGTTCCCTGACGTGCGGATGCCCCTGACTTAACACGGACAGCTGAAACAGTTGAATACGACAGATCCTCGGCCCCGTGTTCCTCGATCCAGCGGACGAGAACCCTCACCGACCGGGGAACTAAGACCCGACGGTGAAAAGCTCATTTCCCCATAAAGGTCGGTGAAGTTACCGGGCCACAACTGATTTTGGTGACAGAACCTTCTGTGACCACTGACGTCTGATCGCGGGCGTCAATGTTGCGATGTGGAGACTTCCCGAAGTGACTAGGTGACGGTGAGTTGGGTGTACATGCCGGCGGCGTAGTGGCCGGGGAGGTTGCAAACGAGCTCATAGCGCCCTGGCGGCAGCGTGACGGTGGCCCAGCCTGACGCGCCGGGAAGGATTCCTTGCCCGGTACCTTCGGCGCAGGTGTTGGACGCTTCCCCGAGACTGCCCGCCTCGTCGATTTTGGCGTCCTCGCCGATCGGGCGGGTGCCGGGGATCTGGTTTTCGGGAAGGGGAAGGATGACGAGTTCGTGGCTGATGGTGCCCGCGTTGGTGACCAGGAAGGATACCGTGCCGTGGGCCACGGTGTTTCGGTCTGCGGTCATGCGCATGGCCCCGCCCATCATGCCGTTTCGTGGGCGCATCATGGGTCCGCCCATGTTGGTCAATGAAACGGAGACTACCGGTCCAGGAAGATTCGGTGCCACGCAGCGGGTGCGGGATAGAAAACCGGTGCCCCCGGGGTTCACAACACTGCCCAGGACGCCGACCGCCACGAGGGACAGCGCGGTCAGAAGAATCACCGATGCGATTCCGAGGATGATCTGCCCGCGGCGGCTCAACGAGTTCAATCCTGGCGCCTGAGCGCTGTGCGACGGGCAGTGAACTCCTGCTCGTCGATTTCCCCGCGGGCGAAGCGCTCAGTAAGAAGACGCTCAGCGTCGTGGTGCGGCGGCCGCTGTGCGGCCGGTCCCTCACCCGGATGGGGGCGCCGGAGCAGGAGCACAACGACAGTGACAACTCCGCCCCAGAAAATCAGCATCAACACGGCCATGGCTACCCACGCGCCGATACCCCAGCCATTCCCGTCCCAGCCATACATCATGATCAGACCTCCTTTTGTGAAACTACGTCGGGCCCGCTTCCCGGAACAGTGCCCAACGGCCCGGCGGGTGTATATAGTCTGCATCGGGGCCGGCAGCGGCCGGCCATGCTCCGATGCGCACGCGGACACAAAAGTCAGGCAGCGGCGCCCGTTTCGCGTCCCGTGGGCCGCCGGTCCGGAGGCCGGCCGGGTCTCAGGCGGTTTGAAGCTCTTTCAGTGCGGCCCGGAGCCGGTCATCGGCTTCGCCGGCGACCAGGGCGACGGCAGGGGCGTCACTGAGCTGGACCATTGTCTGCGGGTCGATCGTCTGGATGACGGTCGCGTCGGCGTCGCTGCCGCGCCGGATGACGACGTTGCACGGAAGAAGCAGGCCCATGTCCGGTTCCGCGGTGAGAGCGCGCTGGGCCAGGGCGGGATTGCAGACGCCCAGGATGAGGTAGTCGCCCAGGGCCTGTCCGCTCTCCTCCCCGAGCTTGGCCTCAAAGGTTGAGCGGACATCGATCTCGGAGAGGACCCCGAAGCCCTGGCCCAGGAGCGCCTCCCTGGTCCGGCGTACCGCTTCCTCGTACGGCAGGGCGACGGTGATGGTGTGTGCGTAGCTCATGGTTATGCTCCTCCATTGGGTTTCACTGTGAGTCAATGACGCCGCATCGCCGTGTCACCGGGATTCGATGAGGCCCATCATGCCGCTGTCCTCGTGGTCGAGGATATGGCAGTGGTAGACGGTCTTGCCGGTGAAATCATCGAACGCGATCCGGACGCGCACGCTGCTTCGGGCCGGGACGTTCACCACATCCTGCCACTCGGGGTCGGATACGGGCCGGCCGGCCCGTTCGATGATCTGCATGGGCCATACGTGCAGGTGGAAAGGGTGGTCCATGGGGCTCGTGTTAGTCAGCGTCCACTCCTCGACGGCCCCGGCCGGGACGGTGGTGTCAATCCGGCCCGGGTCGAAAGGTTTGCCGTTAAAGGTGAACCTCATTCCCGACCCCATCCCCATGCCCATGGCGAAGGTCAGTTCCCGCCGTGCCGTGACCGCAGCGGGGCGCAGGTCCCGGGGTGCCGGCTGGGCCAGGAGCGGCTCCGCGGACGGGGCCGGTTCGCCGCTGACCGAGTAAGTGGCCAGAACGGTGCCGTTGGGGTCGGCCTGGGCCTGTTGGCCTCCGGTGCTGGCGCCCATCATGGATCCTGCGCTTCCCCTGTCCACCGGCAGGGTGCGCAGCACGGCCGTGCCGGTGGCCGCGGTGACGAGGAGGTCGGCCCGGTTGCCGGGAGCCAGCAGCACCTCCTCAACGTCCCGGGGGTTCTGATAGCGGCCGGAGTCGAGTCCAAGCAGCTGCAGGCGCTGGCCGTCCAGGCGCAGTTTCAGGTACCGGGCGGTGCAGGCGTTGATGATCCTCCACCGTTCGCGTTCTGCCGGTTTGGCCGCCAGTTGCGGGTTTAGCTGGCCGTTGACCAGAACCAGGCTGCCTTCCCGGCCCATCATTTTCTCCATCGCCGACACGGCAGCGACGCTTCCGTCGCTGTTCAGCGAGATGTCCGAGATGACCATGACCCGGTCCCGTGAGGTCGGGACAGGGTGCGGGTCCTCGACGATGATGGCACCGTACAGTCCGCCGAAGACCTGGTCGGCGACCATGCCATGGTGGTGGGGGTGGTACCAGTACACGCCCGGCGGGTGGTCCGCGGGAAGCCGGTATTCGTACTCGAATGACGTCCCGGGGTCAACGGAGAGGAGCACGTTGTCGCTGTTGCCCTGCGGGGAGACGTGCAGGCCGTGGACATGCACGTTGGTCGGATCCCGCAGGCCGTTCTCCAACGTCACGTTCACCCGGTCACCAGGCCTCAGGAACATCGTCGGGCCGGGCACCGACCCGTTGTAGGTCAACACGGTGGCATTCGTACCGGCGATCCTTGCCTGACCCGGCGCCGCTCTCAGGCGCACCTGAAGCATCCCGTTGCTGCTGCGGAGGACCTCGGGTTCGAGGAGGGCCTGTCCGCCGGACGGCTTGCCCGCGGCTTCGGAGCCCCACAACAGGCCTGCCGCGCCCGTCAGCGCGGCCGCGGTTCCGGCGCCCCCGAGGAGGAGGGCAGTGCGTCGGCGGACAGGCCGCATCAGCTGTCGCCCTTGAGGATGTTGAGACGTTCCTGGTATTCCTCCGCGGTCAGCTCGCCCCTGGCAAAGCGTTCATCCAGGATTTCCCGGGGTGTGCCTCCACTGCCCGCAAGCCCGGCGCCCCTGCCGTCCGGGGAGCCTGTGGGTCCGCCGCGGCGCCTTGCGGCCGAGAAGAACCATATCCCCAGGCCGGCAATCAGCAGGACCCCGACAATCAGCAGCAGCCAGAACATTTCTGTCCAGCCCATGCCTGATCCGTATCCACCCATCATTACCCGTCTCCTTATCCCGCGAAACCGGTACTGACCGGCGTGCGGTGATCATTTTCGAGACTACAACATAATACCCATAGGGGTATAGGGCGGGGCGCGGCCGGGCGTTTTGATGTGCCCGCGGCTTCAAGCCGTGAATTCGATCCTCAACCATCAGCAGGGCTGCGCCCGATCACGATACAACCGACGCCCGGCCGGCGAATGCCCGTTGGTCCCCGGCGCCCCTGCCGGAGACGCTATGGCGTGGCCCGCATGCCGAACCAGGCGTGCAGCGCGGCGGCCACCGCCGACGCCGGGGGTGCAACGCTGCCGCGGCCGCGCGTCCGGCGGCGTTAGGGTGGGAGCATGGGTGTCGAACCAGCGGTAATAAAGCGAATGTTGAGAATGCGCCCCCAGGATCCGGCCAGCGTGCCCCGGGAGGTGGAGGGCGAACCGGATCTGGTAGCGGTGGACACGACATGGGGAGAGCTGCAACCACTACAGTGCGCTCCCGGGGTGGTCACCCTCGGCGAACTCGAACTCCTGGAGCAGATCAGCGGCGGCGCTGTCCTGATCGACAGCCGCGTGCCTGACTCCAGATCCGGGGTTACGATTCCAGGCGCAGTCAACTTTCCGCACGACCGGATTATTGGATTCAGGGATCAGCTCGAGGTTTCGAGGCTGAGCGTGTTCTTCTGTAACGGCCCACAATGCCCGCAGTCACCGGCGGCCATCCGGGCGCTGCTGGAAACCGGGTATCCGCCATCCGCGCTGGCCTACTACCGGGGAGGACTGCACGACTGGGTCACCCTGGCCATGCCCACGGAACAGATCACCTGACCCCCGGGCTCGTCCGGGCACCGGTGTCACCGGCGAAGCCGCCCGGACCATGCCCCCACCCACTGCGCTCCGTTCGGGTCGCCGGCGAACAGCCCGCCGACCTGACCATGCTCGGCGGCGTCAATGACGCCCTGGCCAAACGGGGCACCGCAATCGAACAGGATCCCCGGGCTGCTTACGCGCTCCGGGAGCGTGTCCTTGGTCCGCGCGTGGACCATCGGGTTGTGCTTGATCTACCGCGGACTTGGCCGATCCCCGAAGCGCCGGGCCAAAGCGGGCCGGTCCGGGGGAATTGATGACGTTGACGGAGCGAAATGAACTCCGATGTGACGGATCAGAAGCTGCCGCTGCCGCCGGAATCACCGTCCCGGCCGGCACCGCTGTCAGCGTCGCCGCCGCGGCCGCCGCGCAGGATCGAATCGATCAGAATCCCGCCCAGCACGGCTCCGCCGCGGCCCCCGCCGCACCCTCGGCTCCCGAACATGCCGCCGCCGTAGCCGCGGTTGGCCAGGCCGCCGAAGCCCTGCACATCGGAGCGGGCGAGCTCCGCCGCCCGGGATGCCAGAGCGCCGGCCTGCTGCGCGAAGGTCAGGGAAGATCCAGGGTTACTCTGCTGGAGGGCGAGCGCGGTGTCCAGATTGCGTTGCGCTTCGGCCAGGCGTGTCCTGGCTCCGGGTCCCACACCGCCGCGCCGGGCGGCAATGTAGTCCGAGGCAACCGAGATCCCGGCCTGTGCATGCATGATGGCCTGCTGGAGAGTGAGGTGTGTCAAGGATGTGAGACAGCCGGTTAGTTTCTATTTGGTTAGGCCGCCGCGGGTAGCGGCTGGTTTTTGGTCTTGAAGTTGGCCATTGCTGTTGCCGGCGGCAGCCCATCATTGTTGGTGTGGGGCCGCCATCGATTGTAGAACACCTCGATATAG
>NZ_JBVAYV010000042.1:0-31336 GCF_055412805.1 Pseudarthrobacter kochi | reverse complement strand
CAACCACACCAAAGAAATCCCCGGCTGGTCCTCACGACCCCGCCCCGGCCCACGACACACGCTCCAAATCACGACGCCGACCGGGCACACCTACCACTCCACCGCACCGCCTCTGCCCGGAACCGGCGCCGACCCACCGGACCCGGCCGCGGCCAAAAGCCCCAACCACCGCCGCGAACGCCGCCAACGGGCCCAAACGCTCCTCCGCGCCCGCGCAAAAAGCCGCCTCGCGGCCTAACGGTCCAACGGTCCAACCGTGGGAAGCGCACCAGCCGCGAGAAGCGCTGTTCAGCGGCCCGTGAGCACCTGCACCATCGCCCCCAGCTGTCCTCCGGTGGCAAGCGTCAGAAACCCAACGGCGGGCAGGCCCAGCACCCAAGCTGCCCGGCGCCGTCGTGCCCTGTGCACCAGCAACCGCAGGGCAGCGAAGTTCTGCTGGACAGCACCGGCGTCACCCGGCTGGCCAGGGCTCCGGTGCCAGGTCCGCGCAACGACGGCCACCGCTGCAATCCGGGACACCTGTCCCGGGTCCAGCACCTGGCTGCGCCGCTTGAGCCAGCGCAAAAGCTGCCGCTCCGTAACCACTGACACCTGGTCCGGCGCCGACTTGATCGTGAGCTTCTTGGGTTCCAGAATCACCACGACTCCGGTGACATCAACCGCCGAACCGACCGCCGCGCCGAGCAGCTTGGACGCCCGGGCCGCTTCATGCGCCGCGTTATAGAGGTGGCGCGTTTCCTTTCCTGCCACCATGACGGTCCGCCCGGCCACCCAAACAGGCTGGCCGGAGTGGTTCTTCGTGTTGATGGTGAAGACGCCGGCAGGGCCCACCAGGACGTGATCGATATCAGAGGAACCCGCCCCCACCGGCACGGCATGCAGCACCAGCCAGTCCGGCCCCAGCTCCGCCAGGATTCTTCCGACCATGATCTCCCCCAAAGCGCCCTTGTACCAGGACCGGGTCTCCTCGCTGAGGGGGCTGACGCCAAAGATCCGCTGGAGGGTGGAGCGCCGTGGCTCCAAACCCTGGAGGGCCAGCAACTCCTCCATGACAGCCTGGACCGGTACCCGCGCCCCCAATGTAGCGGGTGCGGGATCGGCGGTCATGGCGTGGTCTCTGAGTGGCATCGCATGGGAGAGATCCTAGGCGCCGCACTAACGGCATCACGGCGTCGACGGTCCGTTTGGCCTAAAATTTGCGGCAAGTTTCCTCAATCCGCGCGCCGGGCCGGGGGCGGTCCGCGATCCCTTGCTGACACCCCACTGGGCTTCGATAATTGAAGCCGGGGGCTCGAGCGAAGGTAAGACCGTGGACGATTTGAACGCATTTCTGTTGGACAGCAGCCCGGACGACGCCAAATAGCTGGCCGCCCTACTGCCCGGGGGCCCGGTAGGACGGGGTCTTCTTTGCCGCTTCGTCAAGGTCCTCCGGCGCCATCAGCGGTTTCAGACGCACGTTCACGGAACCCGTCGAATTGATCATGAGGGAAAGGGCCGCGGCGTCTGCCGGCCCCGGAACCTCGAAGACCCCCAGAACGTCGGTCTCCCCGAAGGCGTAGTAGAAGCACTCAAGTGAGCCTCCTACGGATTTGAGCGCTTCGACCAGCGCATCGCGGCGCTTCGTGCCCCCTTCGCGCATGAGGCCCTTGATGCCTTCTCCCACGTAGTTCGCTTCAAACAGATACTTGGCCATGGTCTTTCCCGTCCCGTGCTGTCCAGGACTCGGGCATCCGAAAATGTGGCTGAACCCGTGAGGGCAAGTCCCGGAGTTGGTCCCCAGAGTGGGGCTGCAGCCACATCGTAGGCCGTCCCCGGCACCGTTACAACGGCTGCCGCCACCGAGCCCAGGTGCAGACCGGGAAATCCGCCGTGCCCGCGCGAACCAACCACCACGAGATCCGCCCCTTGGGCGGCGTCCAGAAGGGCTGACGCCGCCGAATCGTTGTGGACGATCTCGCCGGTGGCAGACACCCCCCCATCCTCAGCGCCTTCAGTGCCGCAGCCTGCAACGTCTCAGCTGCTTGCCGCGGAGAATCTTCCGTCACGACTTCGCCGGCGGCCGTTTCCAGCAGCGCCGGATACCAGGCGAGCGGCGGTTTGCTCCAGACGGTGATGAGACGAATCTCGCCGTCGCGCTGTTTGGCCTCGTCCATGCCCCACCTCAAGGCATTTCGGGAATTCTCGGAACCGTCAAAACCAACCACAACCACGAACGAATCTGTACTGGTCATTTGTCTTTCCATTCCCTAGCCTCAGTGAGCAGCCTGGACCTTTCAGTGTCTGCGAGCGCCAAAGTCAGTGTCAGGGTGCACACGATGGCCCCGGCGCTCCTCGGTCCAGGAGCCAACGGGGGGACGGACCCTATGACAACGCGCCCGGAGCCTCTATTCTCTTGCCATGAGAGTTGGGGGCACCATTCGGCGACGGAAGTCGCGCCGGCCCGGGTTGGTTTGCCTGGGCAATGCGGCACCGCAACGTGCGAGTGCCTCGTGATCACCGACGGCACCCAGCCTCATGACAACTACGACTCATTCCTGTCGAGGCTGGACGCCGCAACAACAAGCCTCAGAACGCGGGCGGGCTCGTTGGACAAGGCGCTGGCTGCCGTCTCGTTGCTCGTGGAACCCCACGAATCCGCCGTCCGGAACTGGGAACGACGCCGCCATTACGTCCGTGGGCAACTCGCCGTGCACTCCGGGTCGCCGCAGTCGTACACCGCCCTCCGCGAGCTCCACGACATGGCAGTTCAGATGGAATCCATGCTTCGCGGCCGTCTCCAGCACGTCACGGAGAAACTATCGGTCATGCGAGGGCGCCGCGAGGCGATTGACAAGTCGCTGCGTTCTGACCATGGATCGTCCACTGCACGCCCAGCCCCGCAGGAGCACCGTGGCCCTTGTGCGGTGGTCAAAGAAGCCAGGCGACAATCCCGTGGTCAGGTTCGTGATCCTGAGTGTCCTGGGGTTGATTCTCTGCATGTTCCTGATGATCTTTATGTCCGGCCTCAGAAGTTTGAGTGCTGTGGCACTGTTTATGGTCGTGTTTCCGGCCATTCTTACGGTTCCCGCCGTCTCGGATCAGCGAGCTTTTATGCGGGGCCTGACCAAAAGGGTTAACGACACCATCGCCGAGGTGACCAACACACTTGACGACCAATTGTCGGTCAAGGAATTTCGGCGCCTGGTCAGGAGCGGCGAGCGGCTGCCGCTCGTCGTGAGCGGGGTCCCCGGGCTGATCCTGCACGTGGAACGGGTTGCCTCGGTGGAGAGGAATGCCCCGGAGAAATGGTTTGCGGTATTCACGGCGGAGCCCCCGGAGAGCGGGACCGCGAGTTTCGACCGGCTGGTTGCCGCGGCCATTAATGCCGACGCCGGCATCCAAAATACCGGCACTGAAGGCACCGGCGCGTCCTAGACTGCGCGGGCGGGGTTGAGGCCCCTGGCGTAGGCGGCCTGACCCACGTGCTGGAGGCAATCGGCGATGGTGCTGACCAGCCGCACGCCGAGCGTGACGGGCGGATCCCAGCGGGTGTCGACGATGCGGTCAAAGTCCGCGTCGACGAGGGTTTCCAGGAACTCTACGGTCTGCCGGTGAACGGCGTCGTAGTATTCGAGCAGCAGCTCCGGCGGGGCCTTCACAGCGTCCACTTTCTCTGTTGAATGGCCGTAGCCGGTGTCGTGTTCGGCCAACGGCAGATTGAAACGGCCCGCGAATCCCTGCGATGTCCAGACCTGTTCCAGGCCGGCGGCGGAGGCGAGCTGCGCGTCCTCCACCCGGGCGAGATGCCAGATCAGCCACGCCATCGAGTTCCCGTTGCCCGCGGGCCGACGGATCAGGGTTTCGCCGTCGACCCCGTCAAGAGTGGCGGCCACGGTGTTGCGGATCCGGCCGAAGGCGTCCAGCAGCAGGTCGTTGGATTTCATCGGGTCTCCTCACTCTGCCTTTTCGGTGTGCCCCCATGTTTGCATGGATGCAGCACCACGAGATAGGCCGCTCCCCCGGCTGTGTGGATCCCGGGACTGTGACGGCCACCCCACCACGCGTCACATATTCCATAACTACTCCCGAGTTTGTGTGATGCATGTTGACAGGTTCCGTCACGTTAAAACGCCCGCGTGCGACACTCAACACCTACCGCGTAGCTGACGCCCGGACCAGCCTGTTCGGGTGAGGCGCCAGCTGACATCTCGGATACTTCACGGTGAGCGTCACGCCGGGGAAGCAGGGCTGTGCCGGCGCCGAAATGGCGCCGTACTTTTGCGACTACGTGTCACACCTGATCCTGAACAACCCGGCGTACGGCGTCGACCTCGCCGCGCGGGTGCGCAAGCTGTACCGCGGCGGCCTGACGATCACCACCACGCTGGACAGCCGGCTGCAGGCGGCGGCGCAGGAAAAGGTCGATGCCACGGCCGGGGCCAACCCGGACAAGTGGGGCGTCGCTGGTCTCCATCGGGCCGGGTACGGGGAAGATCCTGGCCATGGCGCAAAACACGGTTTTCCTCCCCGAGCCCGGGAAGTTCGATACCCAGCTGAACTTCAATGTCGATTCGAAGGACACCAAGGGCAATGACCTGAACGGCGCCGGCGGGTTCCAACCCGGGTCCACCATGAAACCGTTCACCCTGGCGGAATGGCTCAGGGAGGGCAAGTCGCTGGCCGAGACGGTGGATGCCTCCCGGCGGTCGTATCCCCTCGATTTCAAGAGGAAATCCAGCTGCGGAAAGGTCCTGGGCGCCTACAACACGAAGGAGAGGAACCGCGGCGCGGCGGACGACCTGCAGAACAACGACGCCGGCTACTACCGCCGCATGCGCGTCGACTACGGGGTCTATAACTCCATCAACACCGCCACCCTCGCGGAGGCTGCCCAGCTGGAGTTCTGCGGCATCCAGAAGACGGTGGACGCCGTGGGACTCCACAGCGGCCTGGATAACGCACAGGTCAACATGCATCAGCTGGGCAACCTGCTGGGGGCAATTGGCGTCGCGCCGCTCATTCTGGCCAACGCATTTGCCACCTTCGCCAACGACGGCACGTACTGCGAGCCGGTCGCCATTGTGGAAGTGACCGACGCGGCGGGGAAGAACCTTCCGGCGGAGACCAAGTCCTGCCGCGATGCCATCAAGCCCAGCGTTGCCCGGGGGGTGGACTCCGTCCTGCAGGACGTGCTGAAAAAGGGGTCCGGCGTCTACATCAAGCCCAACGTCCACAGCAGCTTCCCGGTCGCGGCCAAGACGGGCACGTCCAACACCAACGGCGCCACCTGGGTGGTTGGCTACACGTCCGGCATTTCCACGGCGTCGTTCTTCGGCGACGCCCTGGAAGGCCAGAATCGGCCAGGCCAGAACGTCACCGTCAACGGCAAGTTCTACAAGAGCCTCGACGGCTACATGCTTGCCGGCCCGCAGTGGGCCAACTACATGCTGCAGGTCGCCGGGCTTTATCCCGCCGCGGAATTCCCGCCCCCGCCGGAGTCCATGACCAAGAAACCTGATCACAATGAGTAGTCATGCCCGGTCCGTCTACGCGGCCGTTCGGCCCGAGTCCGGGAGGCTCCCGATGAGGGTGATGATCAGCGCCAGGTAGGCGATGAAGAACACCACCCACAGGATGAACAAGCCAATCCCCACCCAGCCGAGCACCCGCCCTTCCGGCGCAGGCACCCCGAAAGCCTCAGCCTTCTTCGCCCGGGCGATGGCCAGCGGCCCAAACAAGGCCCCCAGGCTGAAGATCGACAGGATGCCAAAAATCGTGGCCAGCCGGGCGTGCCGCATGCCCTCCATATACCAGCGCAGCTGCCCCATCGTCACTGGCTGCAGATCCTGGTTCCGATAGGCGTTTTGTGGTCCGTACTGGCTGGTCGACATGGGTCCCCCTGGTTTTTCCGTGGTGCTCGTGATGGTTGCCGTCACAGCATAAGGCGTTGGAGTAAGACCCGCACTGGTGGTCTCGCGAACCATGTTCAGCAGCAAATGGGGTCACGCCGGAGTGCTCTGCCTGTCCGTTGCGCCATCGGTCCCGACGGTTTCCGGGGCCGGTGTGCCGTCGTCCTCGTAGTGCGTGGCGCGGGCGATGTCCCTCCCGGCGATGTAGCCGAATGTCAGGGCGGGGCCGAGATTAATGCCGCCAGCCGGGTAGTGCCCGCCCATGATTGAGGCCTGGTCATTGCCTGCCACGTAATGGCCCTTGATGGGCCGGCCAGCGTTGTCCAGCACCCGTGCGCGTGAATCTGCGGCGAGGCCAGCGAAGGTGCCAAACGATCCTGGGACTATTTTGACGGCATAGAACGGTCCCTTCTCCAGGGCGCGCAGTGAGGGTTGTGGCGTATTCTTGTTGCCCGGGCGGGACCGGGTGAAGGTGATGCGGTGCTGCACGCAGAACTCGAAGAGCTCGTTGTTGATGAACTCGCTGCCGTTATCCGAATCGATGCCGATCACGGGAAACGGGAAGACGGCCTGGACGTGCTGCAGGGCCGCGAAGACGTGCTTCTGAGCCTTGTTCGGCACGGACCGGTTTACGGTCCGTGCCGGTAGCGATATCGGTGACCGTGAGGGTGAAGCAGAACTGGCCCGAACTGTTTGCACCGTCGTGGCCGACCAGATCAATCTCGACGAAGCCCGGCACCGCGTCGTCCCACTGGGCCCAGGTGCGCACAGGGATCTGTGGGACTTCAGCAGCGATCCGGGCTTGGTATGGGTCCGTCCACGCGGCAAGAGCTTCGCCCGCTGGCCCGCCAGCCGCCGGTCGATGGTCGCCGCGCTCATGCGGGCGAGCAACGCTGCCTGCCCGTCAGTGATGTCCAGGGCCTTCTCAGCCCGCAGCATCGGCACGAGCTCCGGCAGCATCGATGCCAGCAACTTCCCCGCCGGGGCACGCAGGGGATCGAGCGCATGCCGCAAAACCGACCGGGCATGATCCCGGTGCCAGCCGGTCAGCTCGACCAGCTCATCCAGAATCCGCCCCTTCCTGGCCCGATCACCGGCCCGGTAGGACTCGGCCAGGTGCTCCGTCACAGCCTTGCGCTCACCCATCGTCAATCCCATCCCTCAAGGATGTCCGCGGCCAACGTCCCGGAGCTTTTCCCATGAGGCAACGTATCCGGCTAAGCGGAGGTTCTTTATGAGTCAACGCGGGCTCTTGCTCTCCCCGGCCGCTGCGCGTATGAGAGAAGCATGAGTTCGCAAGGAGACGTCCTTCGCGGTCGGGTGGCCGTCGTGACTGGCTCGACGCGCGGCCTGGGGTGTGCCATGGCCCGCGTCCTGGGGCATCAGGGTGCGACGGTGGTGCTGGCGGCCAGGTCGGACGTCGACGTCGCGGCCGCCGTCGAACGCCTCCTCGCGGAAGGGATCGCCGCCTCCGGGCGGCGGTGTGACACCGGTGAACTGGCCGACGTCGAGGCCTTGCGCGATGAGGCGCTCAGCCGCGGGACCCTCGACATCTGGGTCAACAACGCCGGAACTTCCGGCGTCTACGGGCCCACGGCGTCAACCCCGGTGGACGATTTCACGCGCGTGGTGCGCACGAACATCCTGGGCACGTTCCACGGGTCGCGGGTTGCGCTGCCGGTGTTCCTCGGCCAGGGCCACGGCGACCTCGTCAACGTGTACGGCCAGGGTGACCAGGGGCCGGTGGCGCTGCAAAACGCGTATGCGTCGAGTAAGCGGTGGGTCCGCCAGTTCACGGAGACGTTGCGGCGGGAGACCCGGACCACCGGTGTCCGGGTGCATGGCATGAACCCGGGCCTGGTGACGACGGACATGCTGGGGCACGTCACGTCCCAGCCCGGGTACGAGCATCGGCTGGGTGGGCTGCAGGTGGTCGTCGGGCTGTGGGGGCAGGGCCCGGACGACGCCGCGCGCCCCCTGCTGGGCCTGGTCACCTCCGACGCCGCCGAGTACCGGGATCTGACCAGGAGGACCATGGTGACCCGCGGCGTGCGCAACCTGCTGGCCGGACGACTCCGCCGCGCCAGCCGCATGCCCCTGGACGTCACGGTCCTGGAAACCAGCCACGAGCGTTGACTGCGCCGCGTGAGGCGCCGGGCGGACTCAGTACGTGTAGAAGCCCTCGCCCGTGGCGACTCCGAGCTTCCCGTGGTCAATGTAGTTCTCCTTCAGGTACTGCGCGAAGGCTTGAGAGCCGCTGTCCGGTGAGGACGCGGCGATGTTGTACGCGGTACCGAGGCCAACGACGTCGTAGATCTGGAACGGTCCCGTGGGCGCCCCGGTGGCGATGCGCCACGTCTTGTCGATCGTTTCCGGGCTGGCGATGCCCTGCAGCAGCAGGCCCGCGGCGGCATTCAGGAGCGGCACCAGCAGCGAGTTCAGCACGTAGCCGGCTTTCTCTTTCCTGATCTCGATCGGTTCCAGCCCGCTGTTACGGGCGAACTCGACGACGGCGTTGAACACCGCCGGGTCGGTATCGGTGGTGCCCATCACCTCGGCGATGTTCTGGGCCCAGATGTTGTTGGCGTAATGGATGGCGAGGAACCGGTCGGGGCGGCCGGTGGCGTCCTTGAGGTCGCTGGGCAGCAGGGTCGAGGAGTTGGTGGCGAAGATGGTCTTCGCAGGGGCCAGTTCCGCGAGCTTGCGGTACATGTCCCGCTTGAGCTCGAGCAGTTCGGGAACGGCCTCGATCACGAGGTCCGCGTCGGCGACGGCGGTCCCGAGGTCGTCGGTGAGGCGGAGGTTCTCAAGGGCGGCCTCGGCCTTGCCCTCTCCGGCACCGGCGACATTTGCTGCCCGGTAGATGCCGGCGAGCTGCTGGAAGCGCGCGCGGGCCTTCTCGAGGGCGTCGCCGTCGACGTCGTAAGCGGTGACGGCGAATCCGTGGAAGGCGGCCTGGTAGGCGATCTGGGAGCCGAGGACTCCGGTACCGAGCACGGTCAGGGTCTTGACGTGGGGCATCTGCGTTCTTCCTTTCGACGCCGGGGTTACCGGCGGCCGGGGTTGACGGACCCGTAAATACTGCGGATCCAGATGGTTGATAAAACGTTCAGGGCGTGCGACTCCGCGATGGCCGGGCTCTCCTGGTTGAGGACCGCGGTGATCACCCGCTCATTCATCAGGTTGAGGCTGACGGCGAGGTCGTGGGCGTCGATGCCCTCCGGGGCTGCGCCGCGGGCCCGCTCCGACCGGATCACGTCGCTCGAGAAGTCGACCCAGGACTGCATGGACTTGGACCAGAGGGCACGCACCTCATCGTTGCGCGCCCGCGCTGCGATCGCTGCCGTGGCGACGCCGCGGTGGGCGACAAACACCTCAACGAACATGCCGATCGAACGGGTCCAGGCTCCCGCGGGGTCACTTCCAAAATCGTGCGGCAACCCGCCGACCCGGTGCTCCACCTCGGTGATCACGCGGTCCAGAAGGGCCAGCAGCACCTCGTCTTTGGACGCGAAGTAGAAGTAGAAGGTGGGGCGGGAGATGCCGGCCCCGCGGGCCAGATCCTCGATCGAGATGTCATCGAATCCCCGCTCGGCGAGCAGCGCCTCAGCCGTGACGAGGATGGCGTCCTGGCGCTCATCCCCCGAGACCCGGGTGGTACGTCTTCCTCGCTGAACCATGCGCCCATTCTACCCCAGTTCTCGACACCGTGTTGACTATGTCAACTGTAAGTCGATAGCTTGGCCTCATGAGCGAACACGTAGATGTGTTGATTGTTGGCGCCGGGCTGAGCGGGGTAGGTTTCGCCAGCCGGCTCAAACGGGACGCGCCCGGAAAGACCTTCACGATCCTGGAGTCCCGCGGTGCCGTGGGAGGCACCTGGGACCTCTTCCGGTATCCGGGCATCCGTTCCGACAGCGACATGTACACGCTGGGCTATTCCTTCCGGCCCTGGGCCGGCGCCAAAGCCATCGCGGATGGCGATTCGATCCGCGACTACATCCAGGCGACGGTCGCGGACGAGGGCCTCGCGTCGCGAATCCGGCTCAACCACCGCGTCGTCGCAGCCGAGTGGTCCAGCGCCACCGCATCGTGGACGGTCACAGCCACCCGCACGTCCGACGCCGAATATCGGAACGACGGTCCGGCGTCGACCGCGGTGACAGTCACCTTTACCTGCTCGTTCCTGTCCGTCTGCTCGGGCTATTACCGCTATGACGAGGGCTTTACCCCGGCGATTGAGGGGGCCGACACCTTCGCCGGGTCGATCGTCCACCCACAGCACTGGCCCGCTGATCTCGACTACGACGGCAAGCAGGTGGTGATCATCGGCAGCGGGGCCACGGCGGTGACGCTCGTGCCGTCGATGGCGGAGTCGGCTGCCAAAGTCACCATGCTGCAGCGCTCCCCCACCTACATCGCCCCGGTCCCGTCCCGGGACCACCTGGCCGACCGCCTCCGGGGCAAGGTGCCGGCGCAACTGGCGTACGACGTCGTCCGGGCAAAGAACATTCTCTTTTCGATGTTCACCTACCAGCTGAGCCGGCGGCGGCCGGAAACGATGAAGGCAATCCTCCGCAAGTCAGCCATCGCCAAGCTTCCGGCGGGCTTTGCGGTCGACACGCACTTGGCACCGTCCTATGAGCCGTGGGACCAGCGGCTCTGCGCGATCCCCAATGGCGACCTCTACCGTGCGATCAGCGCAGGCACTGCCGACATCGTGACCGACAGGATCTCGCGGATCACCCCGCACGGGATTGACCTGGTCTCGGGGAAATCCATTCCGGCCGACGTGATAGTCACGGCGACGGGACTGAACCTGCTGGTGATTGGCGGCATGACCCTGACGGTCGACGGCGAGCCCGTGGACGTCGGCAGGACCCTGACTTACAAGGGGATGATGCTCGAGGGCGTTCCCAACTTTGCGCTCACTATCGGCTACACCAACGCGTCCTGGACCTTGAAGGCGGATCTCGTCGCAGGTTACATCTGCCGGTTGCTGAAGCACCTCGACCGGAGGAACCTGCAGTGGGTGGTACCCACAGCTCCCGCCGGCGTCGCGGACGCTGAACTGACGTCCCTGATCGACCTGAAGGCCGGCTACATCCTGCGCGACGCCGACCGCCTTCCCCGGCAGGGCGCCGGCTCGCCCTGGCGGCTGCACCAGAACTATCTGCGCGATTTCGCACTGCTCAGGGCCGGCAAACTGACCGACCAGGTGCGGTTCGGCCGGCGCGGGCAGCAGGTGCGGGCATCCGGGCGGGGAGCCGGGCGGGGAGAAACGACGGCGCAGGGTGCCCTTGAACTCCCCGGAGCCGGATATGTCGACGCCGGGGGCACGCGTTTGCGCTACCGGAGAACCGGCAGCGGGGACCCGGTGCTCCTCCTGCACGGGATCGGCCAGAGCCTCGAAGACTGGACCGAGCAGCACGACCGGCTCTCGGCACGCCATACCGTCTACAGCGTGGATCTGCCCGGATTTGGCTACTCGGAACGGCTCTCCGGCCCGGCGGCATTGGCGAAGCTCGCCGGTGCCCTCCCCGCCTTCCTCGACGCCGTCGGGGTGCACGCGCCGCTTCCCGTGATCGGCAACTCGCTCGGCGGCGCCGTCGCCATGAAGTTCGCCGCCGACCATCCTGACCGCGTTTCGGCCCTTGTTCTTGCCGACAGCGCCGGATTCGGCCAGGAGGTTGCGCTGGTGCTGCGCCTGCTGACGGTGAGGCCGCTCGCGGCACTGCTCCTGCGCCCCGCCCGGGCGGCCTCCCGGCGGACGGTCGAGTCGCTCTTCTACGACAAGGCGCTGGTGACCGACGCCCGCGTCGAGCATGCTTTTGCCCTGTCGCAAGGGCCGGCACACCGTCAAACAGTCGTAGACATCGCCCGTGATCTGGGAACGATCTCCGGCATCAAGGCAGAATGGCGGACGGCTCTCGTCGAGACGTTGGCGAAGTCGGACATTCCAACGCTCGTGGTGTGGGGCGACCACGACCACGTCCTCCCTTTCAGCCATTTGGCGGCGGCGGCCGCGGCGCTGCCACGGGCCAAGGCGCACGTCTTTGCGAAGACGGGACACATGCCTCAGATCGAACGTCCTGATGAGTTCGCCGCAACGGTTGAGGACTTCCTCTCCGGATGCGTGGCGGGCCGCCAAGCGCGTGCTGCTGCGGGAAAATGATTTCCTCCCGCACGTCCGTCAGCAGGCGTGCACTCAGACCTCACCCTGAACTTCAGCCTGGATGAAGTCTGCCAGCCAGGTCATGGCGGCCGTCCTGGACGTAAAGAACTCGTGCGGGTAATGGGTATGGCGGCTCGTGGCGGCAGCAATGACACGATCGACGGCGCTGGATCCGAGAACTGCGATGGCCACCACACCGGTACTTTTTGCGAACTCGAACCTGGCCGCGGCGCTGAACTCGACGTCGGTCATTTCAGAGAGCATTGGCAACGGACTCCCGCCGATGATGCGGTCCACGGCACGCATGGCGTCCTTGGCGTCGTCGACATCCACAAAAGAACCGGGGCGCCAGACACTCTCGAGTATCCCTTCCCTGACGATCAGAGAGTTCTTCCCGTCAGCAGCGTCAATTCGTCCTGGCATCATCTCGTTGATCCTAAGCCTTGACTGCGACGACGCTCCACATGATTCCCGGCGTGGCCCACGGAGAGTCCATCGGGCCATGACCCGGCGGATACATCCGCGGTGTCGCCGTCGCGGTCAGACCGTACGGCCGGAAATCTCACTCAGCCGGAGATTCTCCGGCGACCTCCGTGGGCAACTCGGGCGACCAGCCCGCGTCGTAGTCCGGGTGGTCCCGGTGGGAGCCGGCGAGAATGGTGAGCATGGCCCGGCGGGCAACCGCAACCGTACCTTCCGCTTCGCCGGGATCACTGATTCCTTCGGCGTCGGCAGCTTCCTTCCAGCTGGCGATGATGGCCCGCTTCTGGGCGCACTCGTCGAGCATCCGCTGACAGAGGGAGGCTTCGTCGATGTTTCCGGTTTCACGACTACATGATGCCCCCGGACCAAAAGATCCTTCCAGGATGGCTGATTCCTGCTCGGCTATGCGTGCTTCCAGAAACTCAACAATGTCCATGGCCACCATCATGACATCTACCTGGCCTGTCATCAGGAAGGAACTGCGCTGTCAGCACCCGGCCAACGGCCGGAATTCGAGGACCGGTTCCTTCCATCCTGCCCAGTCCCGGAGCCGGGCCGTGGGCCGGTCGGCGCGGCCTAAGTCAGGGTCCACGACCGCTTGGACAGGCCGTACCAGAACCCGTCGATGGCGGTTTTGGCGTGCAGATCGCCGGATCCGTACGCTGCCCCGAGCGCCACATACAGCGGGGCCCAATGTTCACTGCGAGGGTGCGCCTCGCGGGCTGCCGGGGCCTTGTGGAGGAAGTCCAGGATGGAGTCGACGTCGCCGCGCACCATTGCTTCCTCTGCCCATTGATCGAATTCACGGGAGACCGACGGCGGGACACTGTCGGGTCCGCCTGCGGGGTTGAACCAGCGGAGATTGTGCGTGGTGAACCCCGAACCGACGATCAGTGTGCCGCGGTCGCGCAAGGGCGCCAGCGACTTACCCAGATCGAACAGGCCCTGCGGATCAAGGGTGGGCATGGACATTTGCACCACCGGTACATCCGCGTCCGGGAACATCTCCTTGAGCGGGACGTAGGCGCCGTGGTCCAAGCCGCGGTTCTCGTCGCGCTCCACATGGTGGCCATGGCCGGCCACGAGCTTCTCCACCTCGGTAGCCAGCGCGGGAGCCTGCGGGGCGTCGTAGGTGACGTCGTAGTACTTCTGGGCGAAACCGCCGAAGTCATAGACCAGTCCCGGGTTGCGGCCGGTGGCGCTGAGGGTGACCGGGGCGTTTTCCCAGTGGGCGGACACCATCAGGATGTCTTGGGGCTTGTCGAAGGTGCCGGACCATGCGTTGAGTTCGCGGGTCCACGTGGCGTCGTCAGCCAACGGCGGAGCACCATGGCTGAGGAAGAGAACCGGAGGGCGGTCGAGGGTCGATGTCATAACACAAGCCTAGCTCGTTTTACTTGAAGGTTCAAGTGTCGCCCCGGCGGTAATGCTCGGCGGGGCCATAGGCAGCCAAGATTCTTGCTTCTCCCCCAGCATCAGTAGTGCCGCGGTACCCTCGTGTTCATGACTGAAAGCCCGCAACTGGTGAACCGAGCACGCGACTGGATCGCAAGAGCACGTTCATTTCATTACCGACAGCTCACCAGTTACCGCAGGGTGCGGCGCCTCGGACGCATGAGATTCACCACGGGGCAGGCCGTAACCAATGCGATCGCCTTTTTTGTTGCCGGGTCAACGAACTCGGCTGGTCTTCCCGACTGTACCCTCTGGGGAGTTTTGCTCGGGGGCTTCCTGGGCGGCAAGTACGTGTTTCCCGTCCCGGACAGCAGCATCGCCAGTCGCAGAGGCCCTGCCGACGTCGTCAGTAAAAGCGCCGCTGAGCTCGACAGTATGACGCCGGACGACATCCGGGCCTACGAAAACAACATGGTTCTAAAACACCGGATCAAGGGCCCACCAGGGCTGGGCGCCGCACAGGCGCTGCAACGCCAGCGCGACGCGACCCGGACAGCCGAGGGGGCCGCCGGCATAGCCGCTGGAAGTCTAAGCGGGCTGTCACTGGTTGACGCGCAGGCCTTTGGCGCCGTTGCAGCACAGCATGAGGATCTGGAGAGCCGGTGGCTGGCCTATGAGGTTGACCCGCACCTGCAGTTCGACTTTCCGGCGATGTCCGACACTGCTTTCCCCGCGACCGCCGCGATGATCAGGGCACTGCGGAAGGCCGAGCAGGCAAAGTCGGAAGGCAACCCGGCGAACTACCGGTCCGCCGTAGGGGCATTCGGTGCGGCGTTGACGGCAGCCGAGACTGCCGCCGGAGTGCCCCGGAAGTAGGCCACCGGGCTACCGGTGGGAACCGGGTTGCGCCGTAGATAGCCCTCCTCGAGCCGCTGATGCAGGGTTCAGGCATGGGAGGATCGGGGTATGGAAAACACCCCCGAGGTCCTCCGATTTGCGGCCTTTTCCACGACGCCGAACGGCGGCAATCCTGCCGGGCTGGTCCTGGACGCGCGCCACCTGGAAGAAGCCGAAATGCTGTCGGTGGCGGCCGCCGTCGGCTACGCCGAAACAGCCTTTGTGACGGAGCAGGGCGTCGACGGCGACCCGCGACGGAGCCGGGTCCGCTACTTCTCGCCGATCGCCGAGGTGCCATTCTGTGGCCATGCGACGATTGCGCTCGCCGTTGCGCTGAGCGGTCGCGACGGGGCTGGATCCTTCACCTTTGACACCCCGGTCGGCCCGATCGTTATCGAGACAGCTGGCGAAGGCACCGACGTCACCGCATCGTTCACCGCCGTCGAGCCGCGGCTGGCCAAAGTCGACGACGCCGTCCTGGCTGAACTCCTCGGATTGCTCGGCGTCGGGCAGGGCGATCTCGATCCGGCCTATCCGCCGAGGATCGCGTATTCGGGAAACTGGCATCCGGTGCTGGTCTTCGCCGACCGCACCCTTTTCGATTCCTTTGGCTTCGATCCGGAGGCGGTGCGCCGCCTCATGGACGCTCAGGGCTGGGCCGCCACGGTGACCGTCCTGCACCGCCTTGCAGATGGCGAATTCGAAGCGCGGAATCTGTTCCCGGTGGGCGCCATCACGGAGGACCCTGCAACAGGGGCCGCCGCGGCTGCGGTCGGCGGCTACCTGCGCATCCTGGGCCTGGTCGAACCGCCAGCGAGGGTCCTGATCCGCCAGGGACGGCACGTCGGCCGGCCGGGACTTCTCACCGTGGACATTCCCGCTGCCGGCGGGATAGTGGTCAGCGGCGGTGCCGTCCGGATTCCGGGCAAGGAACCGCTGTGACCGAAGGGACGAGGCAGAGCGGACCGCACTGGCGGCGAGCCGTGGCGGCCTTGGCCAACAACGACGCGCGGACCGCCTACGCGCAAATCGTGCTGGGCGCCAAGCTCCCCGACGTGGTTCCTGAGCTGAATGCCCGACGTCGGGACAGGGCCATCGCCGCCCTGCTGGAGTCCGGGCTCGTCGAACGGAATGCTGCCAACGAACTGGAGGCGTCCGGGGCGATCTTCAGCGGCCTGCTCGCCCAGCAACCCCGACGACAGGCGCAGACCGGGTTGGCTCGCTTCATGCGCCTGGGCAGGATCGAGCGGTATCCAGCCAACATGGCGGAACGGCGGGAGCTCCTCGCCTGGATTGTCCGTAAAGCCATCGAGCCCGGTGAACACCTAACGGAGAAGCAGGTGGATGAACGGCTTCTCAGTTATACCGATGACGTCGTGATGCTGCGCCGATACTTGATCGACTTCGAACTATTGGAACGGACTCCCTCCGGCTCCTCATACTCCCGGCACGACGACACCTAGGGACGAAGGCGACCGGATTCTGAGCGGTCAGCCCGCGCCCTGGCCCTCGCGGGCTCGGGATTTTTGCTGCGAGTGCGGTGGCCGCGCACGCTGCATCGGCCGCAGCAGTCGGCGTGGGCTTTGCAAGATGCTTCACCGTTGGATGCCAGCAGGGCAGCCATGGCAATGGCCAGATCGAACACCTATTTGGGACTCTTCTAAATGCGTGTCAGACCAAAGGGATGAACTTGAGCCTGTATGCAGCCGTCGATCGGACCGGACCGGGCTCGGCCTGGCCGTAACCCTCGAGTTCCTCGGCGCGCTCGCTGTCGCCATCGCCGGCCGCGACGTCTGCCCGACCTTGCCGGGCCGTCCTGGCCGACATCGGCGTGGTGGCGTCAAAACACCCCGGTCCCACCGCAGACATTACGGGCATTGACCTGCACTGCCCACAGCGGCGGCCCGGGCTGCTGCATCCTGCTCAACCGCACTGTCGACTGGCGCCTCCCCGGCCTGCCAGGGACCACCGTGACCAGCATCAACCCCATCTGGGAGGCCCGGACCAGCTGGGTCTTCCTCCATCAGGCCCATGACCCCATCGAATGGATTGGCATGGGCTGATCGTCATCAGCAACGTCGTGGTGTCCGTGCGGGGTTTTGCCTCGCCCAGGAAACGAGGGGCAGCGGTGGCGCTGCGGGCATCGCGGACGGGCTGAGGCCCGTGCTGTCTCGGCAAATCCTTCCAGCCCGACCGCATCGAGGCCGAGGTATTCCGGATGGTGGGCTTAGGAACTTCCTCATCGGAAGACCTCGCCCAATACCGCCGCTGACGCACGCAACACGACGACACACATCTTTGATGAGCCGCTTTCCCGCAGACCCTACCAAATGACACTACGATTCGGGGTTGTGAACACTATTACCCGACTCGGAGGAACTCGATGGTCCTGCCTCTAGTGCCACTTGCCTTGATCGGCATCGGGGTCATCAGCGGCGCGAGCGGCGCGGCCTTTGGCCTCAAAGGCGGCTATGACATCAAGAGCGCCAACGACCGTATCCGGAAGTCTGGAGCGCATTACGACCAGGAACGTCGCAAGCTTGAGGCTCACGAGCTGCTCACGAACGATTCCCTGAAAGTCCTCGGCACCCGCCAGGAGCAGGCCATTCACATGATTGTTGAGCGAATGGCTGACTTCCTGCGGCGGCACGAGAAGCGGGTGACGGAGAGCGAGAAGCTCTTAGTAGACGGACTCGAGTCGACGCCGGGGCAGGTCACGCTCGAAGGAAGTCTGGGGCAGGAAGCGATCTCCTGGATGCGCGGGATGGTCGGGTCGGCAGCCACGGGGGTCGGCATCAACTCCGGGATCACCACGGCAGTTACAGCGTTCGCCGCCGCGAGCACAGGCACTTCCATCGCGGCTTTGTCCGGTGTGGCCGCGACAAACGCGACTCTTGCCTTTCTCGGTGGTGGCAGCATAGCCTCGGGTGGCGCCGGGATGGCAGCCGGAGCAGCCGCCCTAAACTTCGTTACGATTGGGCCCGCGATCCTCGTAAGTGGCCTTGTGGTCGCTGGGCAGGGTGAGAAAGCGAAGACGAATGCCCGCGAAAACGAGGCCAAGGTAGGCGTCGCAATCGCCGAGATGCAGGTGACGAAAGCGAAGTTCGACGCGGTCGGCGCACGGGCCGCGGAACTCGAGGGGTTGCTTTGCCGACTTGTCGTGCGAGCCACGTCGGCACTCGAGCTGCTCGAGTCCGAACTGTTCGACCCAGCACGCCATGCGGCTCGGTTCCAGCAGGCGGTGACGTTGACGATTGCCGTTCGCAACGTCGCATCAGCTAAAGTCGTTGACGAATCGGGAGACTTGAACGAGGAGACAGCCAAGTTCAATGTCAAGTACCGCACTCTGGTCAAGGAGGCTGAGGATGTCTGACGCGAAGGTGCACGTCGGCAAGGTGGTTGGATCAAAGCACTCGCCAATTCTCAACGCTGATGCGTTCGCCGCTCTCAGCGAGATCGTGGGGGCCGCACGCGAGTACGGCCGGATCCGGCAGGAGGAACACACAAAGCGCGAAGCCATTGCAGCGGCCGAGCATGTCCAAGTCGACCGCATCCACGCGGCCGAAAAGATTCTGAGGCTCTACTTCGAGGGAATCTTTGCTGAGCGCGCAAAGACCAGCGAGGACATGTTCATCCGCCTCGACCGGGCCATGGACTCGGGAGACCCCCAAATGGTTCACGCCGTCGTCCGGGGCATCGTCGATCTCGCCCAGTCTTCGCCGCTCGCTGGCCTGGAGGACTTTGGCAAGTTCTGGGCAGAACTCGGCACCGACGCCAACCCCGTTGAACTGTAAGACGGTTGGTATAGGGATCTCTCTCATCGGAGGACCTCGACCTCTACCCGGACACCCTCGCGACCACGCCGTCGCATCCTCAACCGCGAAGAGTCCAATGAGTGGCTATTCGCGGCGAATTCCCTGCCGCGATGCATATTCTGCAGCCCGTGGTCAGGCGGCGGTCCTGAGCATAAACCGAGGATCAAATTTCTCTCCGCCACTGAACACCGACGAGCTGGCATTCTTCGACGCGGTGGCCTAGAAGGAGTCCGCTGTCCAGGTTCAGAGAGAAGGGGTACTGGCCAATAATCCCCGAGCTGGTCTCCGTCATGGCCTTGACATCCGAACAGACTGGACGGTCCGGGATGATGTGCGGGCCAAACTGCGCTCTACAATCCAGCGGTTGCTAGTCAAGTTCGACTACCCACCGGATAAAGCAGCCGCAGACGATCCGGCGTCGATAAAGCCTACTTGCCGATCCATGCGTGCAGGCCTTATCCATGGTGTGTGATGTTCAGGTCATGGTGCGTAGCGGCCCACTGGCAGTCGGGCGGCGTGCAGAAAAGCCCTGCGCCCCAAAGGGTGCAGGGCCATTCCGTCTAGGCGTAAACGGTGTTCTCGACCTTCCACTGCATCAGCCGCGGGTAGACCCAGAAGGTGTAGATGCCCAGCGTGATTATGCTTAGCAGCAGCCACTTGATCCAGAGACCGAAGATGCCCCACCCGGTGCCGATGAACAAAAGCTGCCGGCCATGCAGAATCGTGTTCTTGGCCCGCCACCGTTCGACCAGGACAACCGCGAACGGGTAGCAGATCCCAATCGTGCAGATCGTAATCAGGACGCCGAGGATCTGGGTTCCGAACCAGGACGCAGCCCCGCCGCTGAACTTGTAGATCTTGGCGCCGGGAACGGTTCCGACGCCGGCGCTCACCATGGTCCCTGGGTTGACCGTCGGCATCTGCCCGTACGACGAAATTTTCTCTTTGTTGATGCTCAAGGAATCCCCCAATAGATAACGTGAAAGTGAACAGTTGAACTGTAAGCGTCGCGAGGGAGCCGGGCACCCCGGACACGGCTCCCCTGCCGCACTACCCTGGAATCTGGATCCGAGCGGCTTCCTGCATCAGCGGCGTGGAGATCATCACTGTCGAAGCACCGGGCGCGATATCAAACGCGATGAATCCCCGAGTCTTGTCACCCGGCAGAACGTCACCGGAGCCAAGCTGGTTTTCCGCGAAAAGGTTCAGATCGGCCTTGCGCCCACTGGAGTCCTTGGCCGAGAAGTAGAACGGGTTGGAACTTGTCTTGCCCGCCTCCGTTTCCCACAGGACGTCCAGGAGCAGGTAGCTTCCACTCTTTGGTGCCGTGGCAAAAGCTGTGGTGGTGACGGCCTCCGTGCGGACGGCAGAGACAATGGTGATCTTCGCGACGTTGCCGTTGCCCATCTTGACGCTGAACGGAACGCCGACGGCGGGTCCGGCCGGCGCCGCCGGTGGAGCGGCGGGGGCAGCCGGCGCTGCGGCCGGTGCAGCAGCTACCGAAGAAGCGGGTGCTGCTGCCGCAGGAGCCGAGGCCGCGGCCGCCGGGGTGGCATCGCTGGCTTGCTTGGAGCCTCCGGAGCACGAGCCCAAGGCGATGCCAAGCACCAGGACACCTGCAGGAATGAGGAAGCGCTTCTTCTTGAAGAACGGCCGCGGCTGAGGCGCTGCAATAGCAGCCTTGAAGGGATGTTCCGAAATCTCGTGAGACATGTGGTGCCTTTCTTAGGTGAGTGAATGATGTGAAGCGTGGGACTGTTACTGCTTTTCCCACTTGCCGCAGCGGCTGGACTTGAAGCCCTGCCCGCCGGCGAGCGCAACTGAGGGCCGGCCGCCGCCGGGGAGATCGTTGTCGATGATGTTGCTGCCGTTGCTGCCGGTCGCGTAGATACCCCAGTAGCAGGAGGAGCCGACGTCGGCAGTGGCCCGGTAGGTGCCGGCCTCGATGTCCTTGCCCACTGTCCAGGTGCCGTCGGCGATGGTGTTGGCTGCCTTGGTTTTCTCGGCGCCGGTCACCGCCTCTTCGCGCTTCTTGACGGCCGCATCAGCGCTCTTCACGGCTGCATCCGCCTTGCCGACCTCTGCTTCGCGTGCCGTGACCTTCGCCTCGCGGGCGGCCATGCCGTTCTGCAGAGTGTCGTACTTGGACTTCATGGACTCGTAGCTGGACTTGACCGAGTCGCGGTCCGACTCCACGGACGCCTTCTCCCCCACCAGTGCCACGTAGGCGTCGCTGGACTTCGGGTCCGGCAGGGTCGTGCCGATACCGACAGCGCCGGCCAACAGCGCCAGTACGGCTACCGCGGGGAGGACCCTCTTCTTCCGGACAGGCTTTGCCGCGCCCGATGACGGACCCGACACCTGCGACCCTTCATCGAGCTGCGGCTCGCCGGCCTGGTTGGTATCAGTGTTCGGCATGATCTCTTCCTCTGTTCATGGGTGGCTGCTGAGCGGCGGCGGGAAACCGATCCCCCAATGCGTGGTTCCCCGCCGCCGTCGCAGCACCGGAAGATTCCTTCGTAGCTGCAGGATCGAAGCTACGGCTCCTCCGGAGCGGAAAGACGATAGAACACTGATAACCCCCGTTATCAGCACTTCGCCGGAATAGTCACCCCACACCGCTAGGCTGAGGGTCGACGTCGCAAGGAGGCACAAATGACCCAAGCAGAAGCCCTGCGCATGACCCTTTCGGACGTTGCCGCCCTGGCGCACGTCCAGCGCCCGGTCGTCTCCATGTGGCGCAAACGCAGCACCGGGTCGGCTCACCCGTTTCCCGAGCCCGCGGCGTTGGAAGGCGGCCGTGAACTGTTCGACGGCGACCAGGTTGCCAGCTGGCTGGACGCAACCGGACGAGGCAATAACCCTGATGCCGTGAAAGACGCCGCCGCCTTCGCCCGGATGGCCGCAACGCCGCCCGGCGGCGTCGAGGGAAACACCCTGGCGGCTCTCACCGCCCTGCTGACACTCAAGGCCATGACAGGAATAGAGATTGGGGCACTGGGCCCGGATGACCTGCTGGATCTTGCAGACGAGTGTGATCCTGACGACCTGTTCCTGTACTCGGAGCTGGAAGCCCAGGGCGCGTCGCTCGCTTCCACGGCGGCGTTCGCTGACCGGCTGGTGGACAGTGCCTACAACGCCCCGGCCGCTTTTGAACAGCTGCTTGCCGCACGGTTCCGGGCGGGGCTTCGGGAGTACTCGGATACCG
The DNA here is from genome assembly GCF_055412805.1 of Pseudarthrobacter kochi. NCBI lineage: Bacteria > Bacillati > Actinomycetota > Actinomycetes > Micrococcales > Micrococcaceae > Pseudarthrobacter > Pseudarthrobacter kochi. The sequence continues at coordinate 9,475 of NZ_JBVAYV010000042.1, read as the reverse complement.
CCCTTACCGACTCCGCAGTAGGACTGATTTCCGCTGCTGCCGTCGAACTGGCCGCGACGCTCGGCGGGCACCCCGTGTTTGCCGACTCCACTCGCGGCGGCAGCGATCTCCTGATGGGCGTTGTGCACGCTTCCGGAGAGGGTGCTCCAGTCACTTTTCTGACCGCGGACCACGACGGCGGAGCCGCTCGCCTTGTGCGTCGCCGCCTGCGCGTGCATGGTGTGGACTCCGGACAGATCCGGGTCGAGGCCAGCGGCGAGTTCGACGTGCATGGAGCCGTGGTGCATGTGGCGCAGTACCCATCACCCGGTGAACCCGGCATGGACGCACCACAAATCCTTGCGGCGGTGGAACAACTTATCCTGCAGATGGACGATCATCAGCGGGCAGTCGTCATCGCGCCCGCACGCGTTCTCTGCGATGTCCCGCTGACGGCCGCGGCTGCCGGCGTCCGTTCAGGGCTTCTACGAACAGGCCGGGTGCGTGCCATCGTGCGGCTCCCGCAGGGACTGCTGCGTTCCAAGCCACGCGAAGCCCAGGCGCTGTGGGTGCTGGGACCGTCCTTTGCCGAGGTTCCCATTGCGGAGCGGTGGACCATGGTGGCGGACCTCAGCGCACAGGAGCTCACAGAAGACGTCAAACAAGACGTGGTCAGCGACGTTGTCGCGTCCATGGGCGACCGCGCCACGGTCCGCGCGCACTCCTTCCGTTTTGCCCGGCTGGTGCAGACCCGTCTCCTGCTGGCGAGTAGGAAGTCCCTGGCGGTAGCGCACCCAAGCGGTTCGACGCCGGCTTCCGGCGGCGCCGAGGCAACCCTTCGGGTGGAGGAACTCGTGCGCCTGCTGAGAGACGAAGTGCCTGAACGATCCGGTCACGTGGCAGTGCTCCCGGAGGATCCGAGCAGGAAGGCTCCGCCCACATCCGTTCAGGAACTCATCGCCGCCGGCACCCTCAAATACATCAAAGGGAACCGGCTCGAGGATGCGGATCTGACCTCCACGGAGGGAACACGGATCTTGGGCCCGGCGGAACTGATCGACGCGCACAGCGCCCCAACTAGGCACGTCGGCTTGCTGGACCTGGCAGCAAACTATCCCGCGAGCCGCCTCACCGAGCCGGGCGACGTCGTCTTCTGCACCAGCCCCAAGCCGGCCGCGATGGTGGACGTGGAAGGCGGCTCCGCCGTCGTCTTCCCCGCCCGGGTCTTGAGGATCGACGCCGGTGACCCCGGCGGACTGGTGGCCGACGTCGTCGCCGCGGATATCAACAAGCTCCCCGTGGCGGACAAGTCCTGGCGCCAGTGGCGCCTTCGCCGCGTCCCGGACGCCCAACGTAAGAAGCTGGCCGATTACTTCGCCCGGCTGCAACACGAACAGCAACAAGCCCGCGAACGCCTCAAACGGCTGGAGGAACTCGCTACCCTGATTACGGACGGCGTAGCGGGCGGAAGCCTCACCCTGACAGACCCCAGCACTAAGCTCGCCGAACCACAGACCGAAGGAACCCAGTAATGCCCCCGAAATTGAAGGTGGACCTCGCCCCGTCCACCATGAAGGAACTCAAGGACACCCTCTGGAAGGCCGCGGACAAGCTGCGCGGCTCCATGGATGCCTCCCAGTACAAGGACGTGATCCTCGGCCTGGTATTCCTGAAGTACGTCTCGGACGCCTTCGAGGAACGCCGCGGCCAAATCCAGGCCGAGCTGGAAGCAGACGGGCTCAACGAGGAGCAGATCGCCCAGCTGATCGACGACGTGGACGAGTACACCGGCCGCGGCGTGTTTTGGGTGTCCGAACGGGCCCGCTGGGCCTACCTGGCCGAGAACGCCAAGGGTCTGCCTGCGACGGACGGCGCCGAGCCCAAGCAGATCGGGCAGCTCATCGATGAAGCCATGGACCTCATCATGGCGGACAACAGGTCCCTCGCCGCCACGCTCCCCCGCATCTACAACCGCGACAACGTGGACCAGCGCCGCCTCGGCGAACTGCTGGACCTGTTCAACTCCGCCCGGTTCACCGGCCAGGGGGCCAGCAAGGCCCGTGACCTGCTCGGTGAAGTGTACGAGTACTTCCTGGAGAAGTTCGCCAAGGCCGAGGGCAAGCGCGGCGGCGAGTTCTACACCCCCGCCGGCGTGGTCCGCGTCCTGGTCGAAGTACTGGAACCCCACCAAGGCCGGGTCTATGATCCCTGCTGCGGCTCCGGCGGCATGTTCGTCCAGGCCGAGAAATTCCTCGCGGCGCACAACATGGAGGGCTCGGACATTTCCGTCTACGGCCAGGAGCTCAACGAGCGCACCTGGCGAATGGCCAAGATGAACCTCGCCATCCACGGCCTCAACGCCAACCTCGCCTCCCGCTGGGGCGACACCTTCGCCCGGGACCAGCACCCCGAGCTGACCGGCAACAACGGCGCGGACTTCATCATGGCCAACCCGCCCTTCAACATCAAGGACTGGGCACGCTCCGAGTCCGATCCCCGCTGGAAGTACGGCGTGCCTCCGGCCGGCAACGCCAACTACGCCTGGATCCAGCACATCATCTCCAAGCTGGCGCCCGGCGGGTCCGCCGGCGTGGTCATGGCCAACGGCTCCATGTCCTCCAACTCCGGCGGCGAGGGCGAGATCCGCGCCCAGCTGGTGGAGGCGGACCTGGTCTCCTGCATGGTGGCGCTGCCCACCCAGCTCTTCCGCAGTACCGGCATCCCGGTCTGCACGTGGTTCTTCGCCAAGGACAAATCCGTGGGTCCGCGCGGGTCCGTCGACCGCACCGGGCAGGTGCTGTTCATCGACGCCCGCAACCTCGGCTCCATGGTGGACCGCGCCGAGCGCGCCCTGTCCGACGAGGACATCGCCAAGATCGCCAACACTTTCCACGCCTGGCGCGGGACTACTTCGGCGGTCGAGTCGGGCCTGGCGTACGACGACGAAGCCGGCTTCTGCTTCTCGGCCAGCCTCGCGGAGGTCAAGGCTGCGGATTACGCGCTGACGCCCGGCCGGTATGTCGGAGCGGTCGAAGTGGAGGACGACGGCGAGGCGATCGAGGACAAGATCGCCCGGTTATCCAAGGAGCTGTTTGAGCAGTTCGAGGAGTCCGAGCGGCTGGCGGCGGTTGTGCGCGAGCAGTTGGGGAGGGTCGATGTCTGATAGTCGGGTTAGTGCCCTATCTGCCCACATTCGCGTCAAGCACGGTTTTGCGTTCCCTGGCGTCGAGTTCAGTGACGATCCATCATTCCCAACGCTAGTAACCCCAGGAAATTTTTCCATTGGAGGCGGCTTCAAGCAAACGAAAGCGAAGACATTCGCCGGGGAGTACCCAGCGGAGTACGAGCTCTCTGCGGGTGACCTGATCGTCAGCATGACGGACTTGAGCAAGGAGGGCGACACCTTGGGCCTTCCCGCAGTCGTTCCTGAGGGCAAGTTCCTCCACAATCAACGTGTCGGATTAGTTGAGATTCTCGATCCAGCAAGCGTCGACGCAGGGTTCTTGGGCTACTTTCTCCGAACGGATGCGTACCGCGCCCACATTCTGGGAACGGCGTCGGGTAGCACCGTACGCCACACCAGCCCGTCGCGCATCGGCGCTTTCGTGACAGCGATGCCTCCCTTGGCCCAACAAGTGTCAATCGCGGAAGTATTGGGCGCGCTCGACGACAAGATCGCAGTCAACTTGAGGCTGGCCGAAGCCGCTGAAAAGCTTGCGACAGCTGAATATTATCGGCGAGTCCGCCATCTGCCGTTCTCCCAACGATCATTTGGTGATGTCGCCAAGGTGAGCGGCGGGGGCACTCCGAGCACGTCGATCTCTGAGTACTGGAACGGCGACGTCTTGTGGGCAACTCCAACGGACGTAACCGGCCTCCGAGGGCCATACCTGTCCGCCACCTCCCGTCGGATCACAGAAACCGGGCTGTCTGCCTGCGCCTCGGAGCTTTACCCAGCGGGCGCGATTCTCATGACTTCGCGAGCGACTATCGGGGCCTTCGCGTTGGCGCAGGAGCCGATGGCTGTGAACCAAGGGTTCATCGTCGTGCAACCAAACGACCCGGATCTCCGTTTCTGGTTCTTCCACGAAATGCAGAGCCGCGTCGACGAATTTGTTTCGCTGGCAAACGGAGCCACATTCCTTGAGTTGAGCCGTGGAAATTTTAAGAAGTTCAAAGTGCGGCTTGCCGAGCCACACGTCATGAAGGAGTTTGTCGCCCTGGCGGAGCCGCTTCATGCGGCAGCCGCAAATGCGCTTTCGGAGAACACCAAATTGGCCACCACCCGAGACACACTCCTCCCCCAACTCATGTCCGGCAAGTTGCGGGTCAAGGATGCGGAAGCTCTGGTCGCCGCTGCTGTGTGATCGCAGCCAAGAATGTCAGTGGCCGCGGATAGATTCAAGGTGAAATGACCACCCGGAAAGGAACCGATCTACATGTCATCACCAGCGTCATTTGAATCAACGCCGGCGAAGTCCAGCATGCCGGAGTGGTACCCGGAGTTGCTGGCGTCCGTGTCGAGACAAATCAATTCCGGCAGGTCCAGGGCAATATCGGCAGCCAACCGGGAGATGCTGCTCTCCTACTGGTCGATCGGCAACCAGTTGGCCAAACGGGAATCGGAACAAGGATGGGGTAGCAAAGTAGTCACGCGGCTCTCGGCTGACGTACGCTCAGCTTTTCCCGAGACACGGGGATTCTCGCCGCGAAATCTGCGGTACATGAAGTCCTTCGCCGAGGCGTGGCCCGAGTTTCCAATGTTGCAACAGGCTGTTGCAACATTGCCGTGGGGCCACAACGTCGTCCTGATCGACAAACTGGAGGACCAAGGAACCCGGCTATGGTACGCCGAGCGCGCACTGGCCGATGGCTGGTCCCGCAATGTTCTGGTCCACCAGATCGAGACGAGGCTCCACGAACGCTCCGGCAAGGCCGTCACCAACTTCTCGACGACGATGCCGCCGGAGGACTCGGATCTGGCCCAGCAGTCGTTCAAAGACCCGTACGTTTTCGATTTTGTGTCCACGGCGGGTAAACGAAATGAACGCGAGTTTGAGGGCCAACTAGTCCTGCACGTCGAAAAGTTCCTGCTGGAACTCGGCCAAGGGTTCGCCTTCGTAGGCCGGCAGTTCCGTTTGACGATCGGCGAGGACGAGTTCTTTGCCGATCTGCTGTTCTACAACTTTAGGCTGCGCTGTTTTGTGGTGGTCGAGCTGAAGGCCACCTCCTTCAAGCCCGAGTATCTGGGCCAGATAAACATGTATATGTCTGCTGTTGACGATCTCCTGGCCCAGGCTGACGACCAGCCGACCATCGGACTGCTGCTGTGCAAGACCAAGAACAATGTGGTGGCTGAGTACTCTCTGCGTGGATTCTCGAAACCGATCGGTATCGCCGAATGGGAATCCGAAATCGTGAAGTCGCTCCCCAAGGAATTCGCCTCCACACTACCCAGCATCAGCGAACTCGAAGCCGAACTTTCAGGCGACACGTCCGAATGAATTCCGGCTGGGCTGGCTTTAGATAGGCTGGACGCCAAACGACTGTGGGGGAAAACTGAAATGACATTGGCCGCAATTGCCTTTTCCGAAGCCGACTGGGAAGGCGTGGCCCTCGAGCTCCTGGCCGAGCCGCTCTTATGGCGGCCCGCGTCCGGGCAGGACATCGCGCCCGGCAGGGGCGAGCGGGATTCCTGGGACGAGCTGCTGATCCGGCCCCGGCTGCTCGCGGCCCTCCAGCAGTTCAACCCGACGGTTCCGGCCCAGTACCTGCAGCAGGCCGTCGCCGAGATCGCCTCGCCCAAGTCCCAGGACGCCATCACCGAGAACCAGCGCATCCACAGCTACTTAGTAGACGGCTACCGGCTCAGCTACATCGACGCGGACGGTAACGAGGCCAACCCCACCATCCACCTGATCAGCTCGGATCCGGACCGGAATGACTGGCTCGCCGTCAACCAGGTCACGCTGGTGCAGGGCGACTACAAACGCCGCTTCGACGTTGTGCTCTACTGCAACGGCATGCCGGTCAGCGTCATCGAACTCAAGAAGGCCGGCAGCGCCACCGCCGACGTCGCCTCCGCGCACGCCCAGCTTCAGACCTACCTGCGCGAGTTCCCGATGGCGTTCCGCTTCTGCGTGTTCACACTCGCCTCGGACGGAATCCAGGCCAAGTACGGCACACCGTTCACTCCGCTCAACCACTTCTCACCGTGGAACGTCGACGACGACGGCGTGCCGGTCGCGCCGGGCTACATGGAAGACGGCGAAGCTGTGACGGCTTTGGAGACTTCGCTCCAGGGCCTCTACAACCAGGAGCGGTTCCTGCAACTGGTCCGCAACTTCACCGCGTTCGACGGCGGCCCGGACGGGCTGTCCAAGCGCATCGCCAAACCACACCAGTATTTCGCCGTGACCAAAGCGGTGGGAAGCACGGTCCAGGCGGTGGAAAGCAACGGCAAGGCCGGCGTCGTCTGGCACACCCAGGGCTCCGGCAAGTCCATGGAGATGGAGCTCTACGCCAACCTGGTGGCCCGGCACCCCAAGCTCAAGAACCCCACCGTGGTGGTCATCACCGACCGTAACGAGCTCGACGGCCAGCTGTTCGAGGGGTTCAACCGGAGCCTGCTGCTGGCGGAAAACCCCCAGCAGATCAGGAAGCGCTCCGAACTCCGGGACGAATTGAGCAACCGCACCACCGGCGGCATCTACTTCACCACCCTGCAGAAGTTCGGCCGCAGCAAGTCGGAGAAAGACGCCGGCGCCGACCACCCGCTGCTGTCCGACCGGCGCAACATCATTGTGGTGGTGGACGAGGCGCACCGTTCGCACTACGACGACCTGGACGGCTACGCCCGGCACCTCCGCGATGCCCTGCCGCACGCCACGCTGATCGCCTTCACCGGGACGCCCATCTCCTTCGATGACCGCAACACCCAAGACGTGTTCGGCGAATACATCGACATCTACGACCTCTCCCGGGCGGTGGAGGACGGCGCCACGGTCCCGGTGTACTTCGAACCCCGGCTGATCAAGGTGGGCTTGGCCTCCGACGTAACGGAGGAGATCCTGGACCAGGCGGCCGACGAGGCCACCCTGGGCCTGGACGACACCGAACGGGCGCGCGTCGAGGCGAGTGTCGCCGTCGTGAATGCTGTCTACGGAGCGCCGCAGCGGATCGCTGCGCTGGCCGCCGACCTGGTGGCGCACTGGGAAAACCGCAGGGCACGGATGGGCAAGTTCATCGAGGCGCCGGGCAAGGCGATGATCGTCGGCGGGACGCGGGAAATCTGCGCGAAGCTGTACACGGCGATCGTTGAACTGCGGCCCGACTGGCACTCCGATGACCTGGCCAAGGGCAAGATCAAGGTGGTCTACTCCGGCACCGCGTCCGACGTGCCGCCGGTCTCCGATCACGTCCGCCGCGACTCCCTGAACGCGACGGTGAAGGAGCGGCTCAAGGACGTGGACGACGAACTGGAGCTGGTGATCGTCAAGGACATGATGCTCACCGGCTACGACTCCCCGCCGCTGCATACCCTGTACCTGGACCGGCCGCTCAAGGGCGCGCTGCTGATGCAGACGCTGGCGCGGGTGAACCGGACCTTCCGCGGCAAGCAGGACGGGCTACTGGTGGCCTACGCGCCGCTGGCGGAGAACCTGGCCAAGGCGCTGGGCGAATACACCAAGGACGACCGCGCGAACAAGCCGGTGGGTAGGAACATCGATGAGGCCGTCGCGGCGGCACTCGGTCTGGTGGAATCCCTGCGCGGCCTGCTCGCCGGGTACGACTGGCGGGACGTCCTGATGAAGGGCGGCCCGAAGGCGTTTGTGTCCGCCGCGACGGGTTCCGCGAACTACCTGCGCAGCCCGGAGACGCCGGGAAACCAGCACGACGCCGGCGAGGAGACGCTGGCCTCGAAGTACCGGCGCTTCTCCAGCCGGCTCTCCCGTGCCTGGGCGCTGTGCTCGGGGTCCGAGACACTGGCGGAGCTGCGGCCGGAGATCCAGGTCTACGAAGAGACCCGTGTTTACATGGCCAAGTTCGACGCCGCCGACCGTCAGGCCAGCGGCGAGCCGGTGCCGGAGGAGATCCAGCGTCTGCTGGGCAATCTGATCGCTACCGCGACGTCCTCCGGCGAGGTACTGGACATATATGAGGCTGCCGGCATGCCGAAGCCATCACTGAATGACCTGACCCCCGAGTTCATCGCCAAGACCCAGCAGGCGCGGAATCCGCAGCTGGCGATCGAGGCGCTGCGGAAGCTCATCGCCGACGAGTCTGCGAAGACGACCCGGAATAACGTCATCCGCCAGCGCGCGTTCTCGGAACGGATCACCGAGCTGATGAAGAAGTACACCAACCAGCAGCTGACGTCCGCCGAGGTTATTGCCGAGCTGGTGGAACTGGCCCGCGAAGTCGCCGCCGAAGGCAACCGCGGAGCTCGGTTCACTCCCCCGCTGAACTCGGACGAGTTGGCGTTCTACGACGCCGTGGCTTTGAACGAATCCGCAGTGGAGGTCCAGGGCGAAGGCATCCTGGCGGACATTGCCAGGGAGTTGGTGTCCGTGATGCGCCGGGACGTGCGCACCGACTGGACCGTCCGCGACGACGTCAGGGCCAAGCTGCGCTCTTCGATCAAACGGCTCCTGGTCCGGTTCGGCTACCCGCCGGACAAGCAGCCCGAAGCCATCAAGTTGGTCATGGGGCAAATGGAATCCATGGCACCCCGCTTTGCCGAGGGGCGGGGATGAGTGCGAAGATCCAGTCAAGAAAGTGAACTACCATAGAGTCGTCCATGCTTGAGGAGTTCGAAGACGTGCCACGGGACATCCCGGCACTCATGTGAGAGATTTTCTTGGGTGCGTAGTGTGAAGTCTCAGCCGTGTAGAGACACGTAACTTCAGGAAGCCATCGGACCGCCCTGATTGTCATGACCTCCAGTTACTATGGATCGAAGGAGACGGGGAGGCGCACAAATGGGGTCAGAATCATCCTCTGAAGGGGTAGGGCCAGAGCTAGTCATAGCTCTAGTTCGTCCCATCGGAGTACCGAGGGAAGCACTACTAGAGCCCATCGAGGCCGCCCTCAATCGACTAGGTTATACACCAGTTGTAGTCAGACTTAGTTCGCTGCTTGAACCAACCCAAAGCCCCAACACGTCGGCAACGAAATCACTCATGGGCGAAGACACGCGTGTAGAAACTCTCATTGAGGCGGGCCGTGCTTTCTGTGATCGCCATAAACAAGCTGATGCCTTGGCCAAGCTGGCGATTCAGGAGATACGAAGGATCCGTGAGGTCGAAAATAAACGTACGACAGGCATAGAGGACACGGCTGGTTCGCCTCTAAAACGCGTCGCCTTCATTATTGACTCGCTAAAACTGAGGTGTACTACTGATGTGAGACAGTCTTTGAAAGGATTGTTCCCATGTCTTCCCGTCCCACGTTTTCTGATGAGTTCAAGGCTGATGCTGTTGATCTCGTGATTACT
>NZ_JBVAYV010000041.1:0-33542 GCF_055412805.1 Pseudarthrobacter kochi | reverse complement strand
CGAGACCGCCGCCCGGATGGAACACGCCCTGACCCGCACGGCCGCGGAAAACGACCCGGACTTCCTGGCCCGGGTGGCCCGGAGCTGGACCGACGCGATCGACCAGGACGGCGCCGAGCCCTCCGAAGAACTCCTGCGCCAGCTCCAGGGCGCGTTCCTCCGCAAGCCCCGCCACGGACTCCAGCACCTGGAGATCTTCGCGACCGCCGAACAGTTCGAACATCTCCTGACCGTGATGAACACCGCCACCAACCCCCGCACGCAGGCCCCGGAGCCCGGGGTGGACGCTGCCGCCAGCCCTGATTCCGCGGCGGACGGTTCCGCGGCGGGCGTGGACGTCCCGCTGGACCTGCGCTCCCGGCCGCAGAAACTCCTCGACGGCCTTGTCGGTGCCTGCAAGGTTGCCCTCGCCGCCGGGACCCTGCCCGTTACGGGAGGGCTGCGCCCGCAGGTCATGGTCACCATCGACTACCGCGCCCTCCTCGCCCGGCTCAACACGCCCGGCGGAACCAGCGACACTCACGACGGCACCCGCGAGGGCGGTTCCGGAGATTCCTTCCATCGCGGGCAGGTCACGGCGCAGACCGGGTCGCTGCTGTTCACCGGCCCCGTCACGGCCTCGACCGTCCGGAAGATCGCCTGCGACGCGGACATCATCCCGGTCCTCCTTGGCAGCGCAGGCCAGGTCCTGGACATCGGCCGGGCCACCCGGGTCTTCCCTCCCCACATCCGCAAAGCCCTCACCGCCCGGGACGGCGGCTGCGCGTTTCCCGGCTGCACCATCCCCGCGCCCTGGTGCGAAGCCCACCACATCACCTACTGGTCCCGCGGCGGAAGCACCGGGACAGACAACGGCGTACTTCTGTGTTCACACCACCACCACGTCATCCACAAGGAACACTGGAGCATCCAGGTCCGTACCGGCATCCCCTGGTTCATCCCGCCACCACACCTTGACCCCCGCCAAAAACCCCGACGCAACCACTACTTCCGCCCCGCCACCCTCGACACCCCCGGCTGACTCCGCCGGACCTGCCGCTATCCAGTTATCTCGATCATGGAGATACCATCGAACTGTGAAATCCACGAAACCAGAGGATCCGGGCAGCCCCATGGCCGCGGGCCTCGGGCGGGCCGTTCTGGAGTGGAGCGGCGCGTTCGCTGCCGGAACGCTGGTGGTGGTTCCGCTCTGGATGTTGTTGGGCAACAGCGCCGTCCTCGGCGGCCACCCGGCGCTGCCCGTCCTGCTCTTGGCTGCCGTCGCACTCGGCCTCCTGTGGATGTTCCTGCTGGCCAAAGATTCGGGTCTGAACAACACCCGGCGCCTGACACAACGCTGGCAGCCACAGCCCGGAGTGTCGCGCTGGCAACTGGCGCGCGGCATCGTGGTCCGGCTCGCTGCCCTGGGTCTCGTCGCGGGGCTGGTGTGGCTCAACCCGTTTGCTTACCAGCCCAGCGGTGCGGCCGGCCAGACCACGGGAACCACCACCGAGGACGCCACCTCCATCACTCTGGCCCCGCAAGGGAAAGCCAGTGCGGGCCTTGTTTTCTACCCTGGGGCGCGGGTCGACGCGCGCGCCTATCCGGACATTCTCGGCCCGATCGCGGACGCCGGCCATCTGGTCGTCATCCTGAAAGTACCCTTGGGCATCCCCCTGCTGGACATAGGCCAGGCCCGCGGCGCCATGGACGCCCACCCGGAGATCACCTCGTGGGCAGTCGGGGGCCACTCACTGGGAGGAGTCAGCGCAGCTTCCTTCGCAAAGTCGAACTCGGACGTCTCCGGACTTCTGCTCTTCGCCTCCTACCCCGCGAACAGCATGTCAGATTCCGCAGGGCTCTCCGTGCTGTCCATCTCGGGCTCGAATGATGGCCTCACTACTCCGGACAAGATCGCTGCGTCGAAGTCCCTGCTGCCGCCGACCGCCAGATACGCAACAGTAGAGGGTGGAGTGCACGCATTTTTCGGCGACTACGGTGAACAGCCCGGGGACGGCGAGCCGGGCATCACCCGTGAACGGGCGCAGAAGCAGATTACCGCGGAGTCCGTCCGTTTCATGGACCGGCTCCGCGCCGCGAACTGACAGGCGCCGGCTGATAAGCAGCGGCTGACAGGCGAACAGGTGGCCTTCACTCTGGCCCAAGATCAGCTTCGGGTGAACCCGCGCTAACGCCCCGCGGCGTACCCCTGTGCGCCGCGGGGATTGGCCGCTGCCTGCAGCACTCCGGTCGAAGGATCCCGCACCACCGCGGACAACCGTCCCAGCGTCCAGCCGCCCGCGCGGGTGACGATATGACCGCGGCGTTCGAGTCCGGCGATGACGTCCTCACCGAGCCGGTCCTCGACGACGGCGCCGCCGGGCTCCCAGGTGCGCGGCCAGAACGAACCGGGCATCGACGTCGTATGGAACGTGGGGGCGTCGACGGCCTGTTGCGGTGAGTAGCCGCCGATGATCGTGCGCAGCAGGTACGGCAGCTGCCATTGGTCCTGCTGGTCACCGCCGGGCGACCCCAGTGCGGTCACGGCCTGGCCGTCCCGCAGCACGAGGGTGGGCGTCAGCGTCGTGCGCGGCCGCTTGCCCGGCGTCAGGGTGGATGGTGTGCCCGGCTCCAGCCAGGTCATCTGCAGCCGCGTACCCAGGCAGAAACCCAGCTCAGGGATGGCGGGGGAGGACTGCAGCCAGCCGCCCGACGGTGTGGCCGAGACCATGTTGCCCCAGCGGTCCACGACGTCGATATGGCAGGTATCTCCGCGGGTCTCCCCGTTCGGCGCCACCGTGGGCTCACCCGCCCCGAGCCCCGCGGAGCCCACCCCCACGAGCGCCGAAGGCGTGTAGTGCATCCGCAACGGCGGCAGATACGGCTCACGGCCGGGCACCGTACCGGGCCGGAATTCATGCGAGGCCCGTTCCCCGATCAGCGCGCGGCGGCCGGCGCAGTACTCGGCGGACAGCAGGTACGCCAGCGGCACGTCCGTGTCCCCGTAGTACGCTTCCCGGTCCGCGAGCGCCAGTTTCTGGGCTTCCAGGATGGTGTGCGCCCCGAGCTCGGTGGACGGGTCGAGGTGCCGGTCATCGAATCCGTCAAGAATGGCAAGCGTCTGAAGCAACGCCGGCCCTTGCCCCCACGGCCCGGTTTTGGCGATCGTGTGCCTGCGGAACTCCATGGTGGCGGCGGGCTCGTAGCCGGCCTCGAACCCGGCGAGATCCTCCAGCGCCAGGACACCCCGATGGTCCGTACCGGAGGAGTGCCGGTGCGGGGTCTGGACCGATTCCACCATGGCCCTGGCCACGAAGCCTTCCCGCCATTCGCGGCGGGCGGCGTCGATCCTGCCCTCGCGGGAGGGCTCACGGAGGTTTGCACGGGTGCCGCGCCCCGCGGAGTCCACCGTTCCGGCGTCGACGGCGTTCCCGGCGCCGACGAGCCGCTGCAACGTCCTGGCATAGGCCGGATTCCGGACCAGCTCCCCTTCCGCCGGGATCCGTCCGCCGGGCATCCAGAGTTCGGCCGACGTGGGCCAGTGCGTCTCGAACAGCGCTGCCACGGCAGCGATCGTCGTCCCGACCCTCCCCAGCATGGGGTGCCCGTCGCGGGCATAGCCGATGGCGAATTCCAGCACACCGCCCAGTTCCCAGGTCCCGTGGTCCCGGAGCAGCAGGAGCCAGGCGTCGACGGCGGCGGGCACCGCGGCGGCCAGGGCACCTGAGCCGGGTACCAGGTCCAGGCCCTCGGCGAGGTAGTGCTCCACGGTCGCCCCGGCCGGGGCCGGGCCCTGGCCCATGAGCACGACGGGTTTGCCGGGTTCCGCCGCGGTGACGAAGACACCGGTCATGTCCCCGCCGGGTCCGTTCAGGTGCGGCTCGACAACATGCAGGACGAAGGCTCCCGCCGTCGCGGCGTCGAACGCGTTACCGCCGCGTTCCAGCACTGCCTGGGCCGCCGCCGTCGCGAGCCAGTGCGTGGAGGCGCTCATCCCGAAGGTGCCCTGCAGCGTCGGCCTGGTGGTGAACGGATCAGGCCGGGTGAACTCCACGGTGCCGGATTGCGCGGACCCCTGGGATTCGTCAGCGATGTCAGCCAAACAGGGCCGCCACGCGCGTGAGGGTCTCATACACGCCGTACCCCAGCGGGACTCCGACCAGCGCCCACGCGATGACCAGTTTGCCGCTGGACTGTTTCAGCGGTTTCTGTGCAGTACTCATCTCAGGCCTCCATGGCGGGTTCGTCGGCCCGGAGACGGTCCGGGCGTGGTTCGTGGAACCGGTCGTCGACCGGTTTGACCAGCAGGTTGGCCACAAAGCCGATGACCAGCAGCCCCACCATAGTCAGCAGCGCGGGCTGGTAAGACGCGGCAGTCAGCTGGCCGGGCTTGCCCTGGGCGTCCAGGAACGCGTTGACGATCAGCGGCCCGGCGATGCCTGCCGCGGACCAGGCCGTCAGGAGCCGGCCGTGGATCGCCCCGACCTGGAAGGTACCGAAGAGGTCGCGCAGGTAGGCCGGGACGGTCGCGAAGCCGCCGCCGTAGAAGGAGATGATGACGAACGCGAGCGCCACATAGAGGAACGTGGTGGTGGACCCGGCCAGCGCCAGCAGCAGGTAAAGGACAGCGCCAACGCCGAGGTACATCATGTAGATGCGCTTGCGGCCGGTCACGTCCGAGGTCGCGGACCAGGCGAAGCGGCCGGACATGTTGCCGATCGAGAGCAGCCCGACGAAGCCGGAGGCGACGGCGGCGCTGACCAGGGACACGCCGTCGGACTGGCGGAAGAAGTCCTGGATCATCGGTGCGGCCTGCTCCAGGATGCCGATGCCTGCGGTGACGTTGCAGAAGAGGGCGATCCAGACGAGCCAGAACTGCCTGGTCTTCACGGCGTTCTTTGCGGAGACGTTGTCGGTGGTGACGAGCTTGGCGGCCTTGACCTTGGCCGGGTCAAAGCCGGCCGGCTTCCATCCCTCGGCCGGGACCTTGATGGTGAACGCGCCGAACATCATGTAGGCGAGGTATACGACGGCGAGGGTCAGGAAGAGTTTGGCGACGGAGTCGCCGCTGGCGACCCAGCCTTTGGCACCGGAGTTGGGGTCGTACATCTTCAGCAGCGCGGTGGAAACCGGACTGGCGATCAGGGCGCCGCCGCCGAAGCCCATGATGGCCATGCCGGTGGCGAGGCCCGGGCGGTCGGGGAACCATTTGATCAGGGTGGACACCGGCGAGATGTAGCCGATGCCCAGGCCAATGCCGCCGATGAAGCCGTAGCCGAGATAGACCAGCCACAGCTGGCTGCTGAAGATGCCGAGCGAACCGATCAGGAAGCCGCTGGCCCAGAACACGGCCGACGTGAACATCGCCTTGCGCGGGCCGTTCTTGTCCACCCAGGTGCCCATGATGGCGGCGGAGAGGCCCAGCATCACGATCGCGATGGAGAAGATCACGCCGATTTCGGTCAGGCTGGCGCCAAAGTGCTTCACCAGCGCCGTCTTGTAGACGCTTGTGGCGTACGCCTGTCCGATGCACAGGTGCACGGCGAGCGCTGCGGGCGGCACCAGCCACCGGTTGAATCCCGGTGGGGCAATCGTTCGTTCACGGTCCAGCCAGCCCATAATTTGCTCCCCTTGCTTGTCGAAGACGTCGGTGTCCCGGCGGCATAGAAGCGAATGGCCCCCAACGCGGACCGTTGCCTTCGGCAATCATGGTGCAGATCATCAGCAAACCTACGATTCGTGCGCCGAGCGGTAGGGAATCCGCGATGAGCGGTCGGGCTACTTTCCCAGTCCGGCCTTCCGCAGGGCCTCGGCCATCGCCGTGTTGGCCGGTGCCGGCACGGGCGTCGACTTTTGCGGCTGCCGGGCGGCAGTCCTGCGGTCGGGCGCCGGTTTCCCGGACGGCTGCCTGGAGGGCGCCGGTGAAGCCGCGCGTCCACCCGGGGCCGCCTGACCACCGGGGGCCGCCGGCTCGTCGTCGAGCCGCAGGGTCAGCGAGATGCGCTTCCGCTCCGGATCGGCCTCCAGCACCTTGACCCGCACCACCTGCCCGGACTTCACCACCTCCCGCGGATCGGAGACGAACCGATTGGCCAGCGCCGAGACGTGCACCAGGCCATCCTGGTGGACCCCGACGTCGACAAACGCGCCGAACGCCGCCACGTTGGTGACGGTCCCCTCCAGCACCATCCCCGGCCGGAGGTCCGCGATCTTCTCGATGCCTTCCGAGAACGTCGCCGCGGCAAAGGCCGGACGCGGGTCACGGCCGGGCTTCTCGAGTTCGGCGATGATGTCCTGCACCGTGGGCAGGCCGAAGGAACCGTCGACGAAGTCCTTCGGGTTCAGGGTGGCGTAGCTTCCCGCGGCCGGCGCCTTTCCGGCGGCCGCTTTGATCTTCCGCGCCACCGGGTACGCCTCCGGGTGCACGCTGGAGGCATCCAGCGGCTCCGCTCCCCCGGTGATCCGCAGGAAGCCGGCGCACTGCTCAAACGCCTTGGCGCCGAGCCGCGGCACCTTCTTCAGCTCACTGCGCTTGCTGAACGGCCCGTGCTCGTTCCGGTAAGCCACGATGTTCTCGCTCAGCAGCGGCCCGACGCCGGCCACCCGGCTCAGCAGCGCCGGCGAGGCCGTGTTGACGTCCACGCCGACCGCGTTCACGCAGTCCTCGACGACGGCGTCGAGGCTGCGGTCCAGCTTGGCCGCGGTGACGTCGTGCTGGTACTGCCCGACGCCGATCGACTTCGGCTCGATCTTCACGAGCTCCGCGAGCGGATCCTGCAGGCGCCGCGCGATGGACACAGCGCCGCGCAGGGACACGTCCATGCCGGGCAGCTCCGCGGAGGCCAGCGCCGAGGCGGAATATACCGAGGCGCCGGCCTCCGAGACGACGATCTTTTGCGGCTTGGCGCCCTGGCTCCCAAGGGACGGGCCGGCAGAGTCCGGGCCCGACGTGAGCTGTTTGAGCAGCTCCGCGGCGAGCTTGTCCGTCTCGCGGGAGGCGGTGCCGTTGCCGATCGCCACGAGTTCGACGCCGTGCTTCCTGGCCAGGGTGACGAGCGTCCGCAGCGCCTCGTCCCATTTCCGGGCCGGGGCGTGCGGGTAGACGGTGTCCGTCGCAACCACTTTGCCGGTGCCGTCCACCACAGCGACCTTCACCCCGGTGCGCAGTCCCGGGTCAAGGCCCAGGGTGGTGCGGTTCCCGGCCGGAGCTGCCAGCAGCACGTCCCGGAGGTTGGCGGCGAAGACCCGCACGGCCTCGTCTTCGGCGGCAGCGAACATCCGGCTGCGCAGGTCGGCCGTCAGCCGGGCCAGGACGCGTGAGCGCCAGGCCACCTGGGCGGTCTGCAGCAGCCAGGCGTCGGCGGGACGGCCGCGGTCGGCAACCCCGAGGAACCGGGCCACGGCGGCTTCGTAGCGGCCGCGCGCGGCGGTGAGGGCGGCGTCGTCGTTCGGTTCCGCCTCGGCGAGGTCCAGCTCCAGCACTCCGTCCTTTTCGCCGCGCAGCAGCGCCAGGACGCGGTGCGACGGCATCCCGGCCGGCTGCTGGGAGAACTCGAAGTAGTCCTTGAACTTCTGCCCCTCGGCGTCCTTGCCCTTCTTGACCCTGGACACCATCCGGCCCTGCGTCCAGAGCCGCTCCCGCAGCGTGGCGGCGAGGTCGGCGTCCTGGGCGACGCGTTCCACCAGGATGGAGCGGGCACCGGCGAGCGCCGCGGCGGTGTCGCCGATGGAGTGCTCGGCCTTGAGGTAGCGGGCGGCTTCGCGTTCCGGATCGAGTTCGGGCCGCTTCAGCAGGGCGTCGGCGAGCGGCTCCAGCCCGGCCTCGCGGGCGATCTGCGCCTTGGTGCGCCGCTTCGTCTTGAACGGCAGGTAGATGTCCTCCAGCCGGGACTTCGTGTCGGCGCCGACGACGGCGGCCTGCAGTTCCGGAGTCAGTGCACCCTGCACCGCGATCGCCTCCAGGATGGTCCGCCGGCGGTCCTCCAGCTCGCGGAGGTAGCGCAGCCGCTCCTCCAGGTCGCGGAGCTGGGTGTCATCGAGGGTCCCGGTGGCTTCCTTGCGGTACCGGGCGATGAACGGCACGGTGGATCCGGCGTCGAGCAGGTCCACGGCCGCTTTCACCTGCCAGCCCAGCACACCGAGCTCCTCGGCGATCTGGGCGGCGATGCCGGACTCCTGCGTGTGCGGAGCCTGGGTCTGGTGCGACGGGGTCTGGTGCGACGGGGTCTTAAGGGACGGGGTCTTGGCTGACGGGGACGGGCGCTGCGGGAGTTGGGTCACCCTGCCATTTTGCCTTATCGGGCCCGTCACCCGGCGGCGCGGGCAGGGGGCTGGGGTTGTTCGACGTCCTGGAGGACCTCGTTGCGGCGGAGGAACCAGGGCTTGAAAGGCGGATCAAAACGGGCGAACCGCGGGAGTCCGACGGCGCTCAGACCGGCCGTTGCCAGCGCGGCCTGCAGTTCCTGGTTCCGTTTCCCGAACGCACTCTTCGATCCGCCACCGGAAAAGCTAAGGGCAGCGGCAAGGGAGCCCGGCACGGTCCGGATCCTGACGTCCGGATTGGTCGGGACCGGGGCGGTCTCCGCCGTCATCCCCGCCGGCAGGACGAAGGCCACGACGAAATCGGTGGTTTCTTCTCCCCCGGTCAGGGATCCGCTTTGCAGAACCGGGGCCGTCATGGCCAGTTTCTGTGGGGGCCCGAAGCCCTGGACAACCGGGGCGGTCATCGCCACCGCTTGCCGGGCGGTGTTGTTGCCGCTGATGTAATTGAAGAGGTGCCGGAACGCGGCATTGCCGGCCCGGTCAAAGGTCGCGTTGACCTGCACCTCGGCCACCACATGCGCGGGATAGCGGCGCAACTCGAAATCCGGGTAGCGCTGGACCAATTCGAAGGGCTGCTGTTCGGTCATCGTCTTCAGACCATACGCCGGGCCGCCGACAGGAACCAGCCCGTTCCACCCGGGTGCTCGCCGTATTGTCGGAGGGCTTTGATAGCTTGAAGAACAGAGAGCCAGGCTGCACTGAGGTCCAAGCCGGCCAATCCTTAATCACAGCGGCGCATCAATATCGGGGGCACAGTGTTTTTTCTTGAACCGGAAGTGCCGGGTTCCGCACCGGACCTGGTTTTCTCCGCGAGCGACCTCGTGATCGCTGCCAGCTGCGAGTATCAGCTGTTGCGCAAGCTCGATGAGAAGCTGGGACGTGCCCCCAAAGCGGCCTTCGACGCCGACGAGATGCTCCAGCACGCGGCCGTGCTGGGTGACCGCCACGAGCGCAAGGTCCTGGATGGTTTCGTCGAGGAGTTCGGCCACTGGGATCCTGCCGCCGGCCGTGGTGTGTACGACGTCGTGCCCGCCGAAGCGATGGACCGCGCCACGCTGCTGGCCAAACACCATGAGTCCATCGAGGCCCTGCGCTCCGGCGCCGACGTCGTGTTCCAGGCGGCCTTCTTCGACGGGCAGTTCCATGGCCGCTCCGACTTCCTGGTCCGCCAGGCCGACGGCAGCTACGCCGTGTTCGACACCAAGCTGGCCCGCCATGCCAAGGTCACCGCGCTGCTCCAGCTTGCCGCCTACGGGGACCAGTTGCTGAAAGCCGGGATCACTCCGGACCCTGCGGTGACCCTGGTCCTCGGCGCCACGGTCCAGCTCCCGGGCGGCGGCTTCGACTACGTCCGCAGCCACCACAAACTGGCGGAAATCCTGCCGGTCTTCCGCGAACGGCGGGACCGCTTCGTGGCGCTGACCGCTGCGCATGCAGCGCAGCCCCACACCGTGCAGTGGGGTGCCCCCGGGCTCAGCGCGTGCGGCCGCTGCGACTACTGCCACGAGCAGGTCGTGGCCACCGATGATCTGCTGCTCGTGGCGCGGATGAACTCGGCACAGCGCAAAGCACTCCATGAACGGAAGATCTTCACGGTCAAGGGACTCGCGGAAGCACACCTTCCCGGCGCGAACAGCGCACTGCTGCGCCTGCAGGACCAGGCCCGGATGCAGAGCGGGGTGGGCGCGTCCGACGACGGCGTCCGGTACCTCAAGGACGGAACGGAACACACCATCAGCTACCGGGTGGTCCCGGAAAACACGCTCGCGGAGCTCCCGCCGCCCAGCGCGGGCGACATCTTCTTCGACTTCGAGGGCGATCCGCTGTGGCAGGAAAGCGCCACCGGAGTCTGGGGACTGGAGTACCTGTTCGGCGTCATCGAAGCACCGACCGGACCCGGGGACCCCGGGGCATTCAGGCCGTTCTGGGCGCACAACCGCGAGGCGGAGAAACAAGCGTTCCTCGACTTCCTCGACTACGTGGAGAAGCGCCGGCAGGACCACCCGGACATGCACGTCTACCACTACGCCGCCTACGAGAAAACGGCCCTCCGGAAGCTCTCCGTGATGCACGTTGCCGGCGAAGACACCGTCGATGCGTGGCTGCGCGAGGGGCTCCTGGTGGACCTCTACCAGACCGTCCGGAACAGCATCCGCATCTCCGAGAATTCCTACAGCATCAAGAAACTTGAGCCGCTCTACATGGGGACGAACCTGCGCTCCGGGGTCGTGTTGGACGCCGGCGCCTCGGTGGTTGCCTACGCCCACTACTGCGACGCCCGCGACGACGGCCGGGCCGAGGAAGCGGCCACCATCCTCGCCGGGATCTCCGACTACAACGAATACGACTGCCTCTCCACACTAGAGCTGCGGAACTGGCTCCTTGGCCTGGCCAGGGACCGCGGCATCACGCCCGGCGGCGACGGCGCGCCCGGCGCAACCTCAGCGGCGGCCGCTGGAACGGACGCGGGCACCACGCCGGACACCGCTGACCCGGACCCGCTGGAAGTGGCACTGGCAGAACTGGCGGATTCCGGCGTCGGACTGTCTGAGGATAACCGGAACGCGGTTGCGATGCTCGCCGCGGCGGTCAGCTCCCACCGCCGGGAGCGCAAGGCGTTCTGGTGGGCGCACTTCGACCGTTGCGAGAACGGTCCCGACACCCATCACCAGCAGGACCGCAATGTCTTCCTCGTCGAGGATGCGGAAGTGCTCGAGGACTGGTGGAAGGACGGCGCCAAGCTGCCGGAGCGGCGGGTGAAGCTGATCGGCACCGTCAGCCCGGGCTCGGACCTGCGTGAGGGCAGCACCTGGTTCCGGATGTATGAGCCGCCGCTTCCGGCCGGGCTTGAAGGCACGGGGATCAACGGGACCGGGCGCAATGGCTGGTTCGGCACCGAGGTTCTGGAGTTGGGTCACGAGGACGGCAGGGACACCGTCATCATCCGGGACAAGCTCCGCAAGACCATCGAACCCTACAGCCAGGTCCCCGTCGCGCTGACCGAAGACCAGCCCATCCAGACCAAGAGCCTCGAGGACGCGCTGGCTGCCCTGGCCTCCACCGTCGCCGCGGCGTTGGAGTCCAACCCGCCCATTTTCCCGCGTCATCCGGCGTTGGATCTCGTCCGCCGGGTTGCGCCGAGGCTGGCCTCCGGTGCGCCGCTGCCCGCGCCCGGCGAGGGCCCGGACCGGTTCGTCGACGCGATCACGGAGGCGGTCGGCGCCTTGGACCACTCCTATGTCGCGGTCCAGGGGCCGCCCGGGACCGGCAAGACCCATGTGGGCTCCCATGTCATCGCCCGGCTGGTGGCACGGGGCTGGAAAGTCGGCGTCGTCGGCCAGTCCCATGCCGTGGTGGAAAACCTGCTCACGACAGCCGTGACCAAGGCAGGCGTCGATCCGCTCCGCGTGGCCAAAGACGTGAAGCACAGGGAACCGCTCCCCTGGGCGCAACGCTCGGCGTCGGATGTGGCGCGCCTGCTCGGTTCCCCGGGCGGGGCGCTCATCGGCGGGACAGCCTGGACCATGACGGGAGCCAACGTCCCGGCCGGATCGCTGGACCTGCTGGTGATCGACGAGGCCGGCCAGTTCTCCTTAGCCAACACCCTGGCCGTGGCGCAAGCCAGCAGCCGGCTCCTGCTGCTCGGCGATCCCCAGCAGTTGCCGCAGGTCAGCCAAGGCTCCCACCCCGAACCCGTGGACGAATCGGCTCTGGGCTGGGTGTCCGCCGGCCATGCCACGCTGCCGCCGGAGCTGGGGTATTTCCTGGCCGACTCATGGCGGATGACCTCGGCGCTGTGCCGGGCCGTCTCCGAACTCTCCTACGAGGGCAAGCTGCGTTCAGCCCCGGCCGCGGACCTCCGGACGCTCGAGGGAGCCCCTGCCGGGATCGAGACCGTGCTGGTGGAGCACAGCGGCAACGTCACGTCCTCGCGCGAGGAAGCCGCCGAAGTGGTCCGGCAGGTGCGGCGTCATCTCGGCCTCAGCTGGCAGTCGGAGGACGGCACCCGGCCCCTGGACTTTGCGGACATCCTGGTTGTGGCTGCCTACAACGCCCAGGTCAACGTGATCCGCGAGGCTTTGGACGGGGCCGGCCTGTCCAGGGTTCGAGTGGGGACCGTGGACAAGTTCCAGGGCCAGGAGGCCGCCGTCGTGATGGTGTCCATGGCGTGTTCGGCGGTGGCGGAGGCCCCGCGCGGCATGGAATTTCTGCTCTCCCGCAACCGGATCAACGTTGCGGTGTCCCGCGGCCAGTGGCGCGCCGTCGTGATCCGCGCACCTGAACTGACCAACTACCTCCCCACCCACCCCGAGGGCCTGGAGCAGCTGGGCGGGTTCATCGGGCTGTGCCAGCGGTCGGTAGCGGCCAGCTAACACGGGACATGCCCATTCTTCGTGCTCGAGCCCACGGGACATGCTCATTGCTAGACGCGAACAGTGGGCGGAATGGCATTCTGCCCACTGTTCGTGGCCACGACTGGACATGTCCTATGGTCAAGGTCGCCGCGACTGGACATGTCCGGTGGCGGGAGTGACCACCGCTGGACATGTCCGGTGGTGGGAGTGACCACCGCTGGACATGTCCACTGGCGACCTTCGGTGCTGCTGCCTTAGTTCTGGTACGCCGGGTAGTCCGTGTAGCCCTTGGCGCCTTCGGTGTAGAAGGTGGACTGGTCGGGCTCGTTGACGGGGAGTCCCTCGCGCCAGCGGCGGACCAGGTCCGGGTTGGCGATCGCGGGGCGTCCGACGACCACGGCGTCGGCGTGGCCGTCCGCAACAATCGCGGTGGCTTCCTCGCGGGTGGTGATGACGCCGAAGCCCGTGTTCAGCAGGAAGTTTCCGCCGAAACGGGTGCGCAGATCCTGGACCAGTTCGCTCGTCGGCTCCTTGTGCAGGACGCTCAGGTAGGCGAGCTTGAGGGGCGCCAGCGCATCCACGAGGATCCCGTAGGTTTCCCGGACGTCTGCCGCGTCGAGCTCCAGGGCTCCCTGGACGTTGTGTTCGGGCGAGATGCGGATGCCGACGCGGTCTGCGCCAACGGCATCGACCACGGCCCGGGTCACTTCGATGACGAAGCGCGCACGGTTCTCCGGCGAGCCGCCGTAGATGTCGTCGCGCTGGTTTGCGGACGGGGTGAGGAATTCGTGCAGCAAGTAGCCATTGGCGGAGTGCAGCTCGACGCCGTCGAACCCGGCGCCGATCGCGTTGCGGGACGCGGTGACGAACTCCTGCACGATGCCCGGCAGTTCGTCGGTGGTCAGGGCGTGCGGAACGGGGAATGCCTGCTTGCCCGCGTAGGTGCGGGTCTCGCCGTCGATCGCGATGGCACTGGGCGCCACCACCTGGTGGCCACCATTCGTGTCTTCGTGCGTGACGCGCCCGGCATGCATGACCTGGGCGTAGATGCGGCCGCCCTCGGCGTGCACGGCAGCGGTGACATCCGCCCAGCCCGCAAGCTGTTCCTCGGTTACCAAGCCCGGCTGGCCCGGGAACCCACGGCCGGCGGGGCTGGGATACGTGCCCTCACTGACGATCAGGCCGAGGGATGCCCGCTGCCGGTAGTGCTCGACAACCAGCGGGCCGGGAATGCCTTCCTTACCGGAGCGGACGCGGGTCAGCGGCGCCATCACAAGTCGGTTGGGCAGTTCCAGCTCGCCGAGAGTCATCGGGGAAAACAGCATGCGCAGTTCCTTTCACCAGGGATTGGGTTCACTGGCTGCAACTGCGCGGCGCCTGCAACTATTCCGGGTGGGACCCGGATCACTACGGGTGGACGATGATCTTGACCGCGGTGTCGTTGTGGTGGATCAAGGTATCAAAGCCCTTGTCCACGAGATCATCCAGGGCGATTCTTCCCGTGATGAAAGGCTTCAGATCGACTTTGCCCTCCTGAACGAGCTTGATCGCGGCCGCGTGATCGCCGCAATAGGCGATGGTTCCGCGGAGGTCGATTTCCTTCAGGACGATCTTCTGCATGTCCACGGTGGCCGGACGTCCCCAGATCGAGACATTGACCACGACGCCGGCCGGCTTCACGACGTCGAGCATGGTGTCCAGCACGGCATTCACGCCGGCACATTCAAAGGCCGCATCCGCCCCCGCACCGGCTGTCAGTTCCAGCACCCGCGCCTTGACGTCATCGGTGCTCGGGTCCAGCACATGATCCGCGACTCCCGAGGAAACCGCTTTGTCCTTCCGGGCCGCCGACAGCTCGGTGACGATCGTGGTGACGCCGAGGCCCTTGAGGACCGCTGCGGTCAGCAGGCCAATCGGGCCCGCACCGCCGACGACGGCGACGTCCCCGGCTTTGACATCGCCCCGGCCGACGGCGTGATATGCCACGGCGAGGGGTTCGATGAGGGCAGCTTCGTCCAGCGGAATGTCGCCGACGGGGTGGACCCACCGGGTGTCGACGACGACCTTCTCACTCAGGCCCCCGCCGCCGCCGGCGAGGCCGATGAAGCCCAGCTTGGTGCACAGGTTGTAGTGGCCGCTGAGGCACGGGCCGCATTCATTGCAGACGATATAGGGTTCCACCACGACGCTGTCCCCGATGGCGAGCCCGGTTACGCCCTCCCCCAGTTCCTCGACGGTGCCGGAGAATTCGTGCCCCAGGGTGACGGGTGCTTCCTCGTGGGAAATCGGGTGGGGGTGGCCGGGCGGCGGCGTGAAGATCGGCCCTTCCAGGAACTCGTGGAGGTCAGTCCCGCAGATCCCGCACCAGGCGACGGCGATCTTCACCGTCCCGGGGCGCAGCTCCGGCTCCGCAACGTCTTCGATCCGGAGGTCATTGCGGGCGTGGAATCGTGCTGCTTTCATAGTGTTTTGCCTTCGCATTACGGGCCGTGGATGCGCCCGTTCAAGCGCATCCACGGCATGTCGATGGATTGTCAAAGATAGTGGCCGTCACTCCCAGTGTGGTTCCCGTGCCTGGGATTGTCACTTCCCGTCCAAGTCACCGCGTGTGGTGCGTGGGCTGACGCTCGAAGACGGGCGTCGGCAGCCCTTCCATCCTGGCCTTGAGCTGTAGCGCCAGATAGTTGGAGTAGTGGCGGCTTTGGTGCAGGTTGCCGCCGTGGATCCAGAGGTTGTCCACGTTGGTGGGCTTCCACATGTTGCGCAGTTCGCCCTCCCACGGCCCCGGGTCTTTGGGCGTATCTGAACCAAATCCCCAGCACTTGCCGACGGCGTCGGCCACCTCGGGTGAGACCAGATCGGCCAGCCAGCCGTTCATGGATCCGTAGCCGGTGGCGTAGATGATGGCGTCCGCCTCCAGCTCCGCTCCGTTGGCCATCACGACGGCGTTCCCGGTGATCTTGCCGACCTCGCCGTTGGCGAGCTTGACCCGGCCGTCGATGATCAGCTGCGAGGCGCCGACGTCGATGTAGTAGCCGGAGCCGCGCCGCAGGTACTTGAGGAAGAGGCCGGAGCCGTCGACGCCGAAGTCCAGGTCAAAGCCGGCGGCCTCGAGTTGGGAGTAGAACTCGGCGTCCCGCTCGGCCATCTCCGCGTAGACCGGGATCTGGGCTTCCGGCAGGATCCGGTAGGGCAGCGACGCGAACAGCAGATCGGCTTTCTCCGTGGTGACCCCGTTGGCGAGTGCTTTCTCCGAGTACAGGCCGCCGAGGGCGAGGTCCATGAGGGATTCGCTACGGGCGATGTGCGTGGAGGACCGCTGGACCATGGTGACGTCAGCGCCGTGTTCCCAGAGGTCCGCGCAGATGTCGTGGGCCGAGTTGTTGGAGCCGATGACCACGGCCTTCTTTCCGGTCCAGTCTCCGCCGCCCGGGTGCTTGGATGAGTGGTACTGCTCGCCCAGGAAGGATTCGGCGCCGTCGAACGTGGGGACGCTGGGGTATCCCGATACGCCCAGGGCGAACACCAGCTGCTTGGGGCGCAGGGTGACCGGTTCGCCGTCGCGCATTACTTCCACGATCCATTCCTGCGAGGATTCGTCGAAGCGGGCGCTGGTGCATTCGGTTTTGGACCAGTAGTTCAGCTCCATGATCCTGGTGTAGTTTTCCAGCCAGTCGCCGATCTTGTCCTTGGCCGCGAAAACCGGCCAGTCGTCGGGGAACTTGATGTAGGGCAGGTGGTCGTACCAGACCGGGTCGTGGAGGTGGAGGGACTTGTAGCGGTTACGCCAGGAGTCGCCCGCGCGTTCGTTCTTCTCGATGATGATGGTGGGCACGCCGAGCCGGCGCAGCCGTGCCCCCAGTCCGATCCCGCCCTGGCCGCCGCCGATGATAACGGTGTACGGCTGGTCTTCGTAGCCGAGCCGGGCTTCCTGTTCTTCCTTCAGTTCCAGCCAGGATTTGCGGCCCTTGGTGATCTCGTGGGCGACCCCTTTCTCCCGGTTGGCCCCCTTCTTCTCCTCGAGCCCTTGAGCTCCTGCATGGTGGTGAGCAGGGTCCAGCACTTGCCGTTCCGGAGGCGCAGATGGGCGTAACCCCGGGCCTGGGCGGTCTCGAAATTGACCCACGCCTCGGCGTTGGCAGCGTCCCCGGTGGCGTCCTCGGCCAGGGTCCAGTTGCTGGGCCGCACGTCGTCGAGGGTCGCATCGAGCATGCGCCGGATGTCCTCTTTGCCTTCCAGGGTCTTGAGGTTCCAGGTGAAGGAGACGAAATCGCGCCAGTACGAATCGTCGTCGAACAGTTCAAGCACGTCGTCCGTCTTGTGGCTGCGCAGCGCCTCATCGAACTGCGCCAGCCACGCCTCGACCACGCCGTTTGGAGTCTCAGGCATGTTTCCTCTTTCCGTTGCTTACTGTGGGCCGTTCCCGTTGCATGGCATCCAGTCCACGCAGTGACCCGCATCACAAGTAAAGTCCGCCGGGGGTTACAATCGGGTTACACAGAGCTCTCAAGCTCCTGGCCCGCGCGTTAGCTGCTCAGGGGTTGGCGGCAGCCGTCCGAGTGCGACGATTCGAGGGCGAGTTGGGACCATGAGCATGCGGCAGGGCAGTCGCTCCATCACGCAGCTCTCGGACCTGAGGTTTTCGGCTCCCGCGGAGTATGCCCGCGCCCTGCGGAAAGCGCACGAGTCCACGGTGCCCGGCACTCCGAACCCGCATTTGTCGCCGTCCCTCGTCAAGTCCTGGCAGCGTTCCCTCGCGCTGGGCATCAACCCGGACCAGCACCTTCCGATCCACCGGCATGAGGTTGCCGAGGCGCGCTCGCTCAGCGCCGGACACCGACTGGCCGCTGTGATGCCGGCGCTGTCACAACTGCTGGCCGACGAGACCGCAACCGGACGCCACCTGTTGATCGTGACCGATCATGAGGGCGAAGTGCTGTGGCGCGTCGGCAGCAAACAGGCGTTGAAACTCGCGGACTCCCTGGAGTTCGTGGAGGGGGCCGACTGGTCCGAATCGGGCGTTGGCACCAACGCCATCAGCGAAGCCCTGGTCACGGGCGCCCCCGCGCAGCTCTTCTCGGCCGAGCACCTGGTACGGACGCATCACGACTGGGCCTGCACGGCCGCTCCGGTTCGCGACCCGCTGACGGGGGAAGTCATCGGAGTCCTGGACGTGTCCGGCCCGTTCGAATCCGTCACGCAGGACAGCCTGCGCCTGGTGCGCTGTGGAGTGCGGCTGGCTGAGGAGCTGTTGAAATCCGCTACCCCAACCGTAGGCTCCGAGCACCGGACCCGGAATGCCTCTGGGATCGATTCTTCGGGGCGGGCCGACGCCGGGGTCCAGGCACAGCTGATGCTGCGGCTGCTGGGAGACGCGCCAACTGCAGCACTCGACGGCGGCACGCGTCGCCCGCTGACGCTGCGCCGGGCCGAGATCCTGGCGCTGCTGGCCTCCCGCACCCAAGGCTGGAGCGCTGACGAGCTGGCCTACGAGATCCACGGCGACGCGGGCACCGCGTCGGCAATCAGGACCGAGATACACCGGATCCGCAGCCTCTTGGGCAGCGTGGTGGAAGCGAACCCCTACCGCTTCTCGTCCACGGTCAGGGTGGTTATGGATGCCTCGGTGGTGGCTGGCCATTTGCGGAACGGCCGGGTTGCCGAGGCATTTACGGCTTATCCGGCCAAGTTCCTCAACCGATCGAACAACCTCGCTATCGGCTTCATGCGTGACGAGCTCAATGAAGCCGTCGGCGCCTCCGTGCGGGCCAGCGGTGATGCCCGGTTGATGCTGCAGTGGTGCACAAGCGATATGGGCTCCTCAGACACGGCCGCTGCGGCCCTTGCTGCCACACTGATGGGCCCGCTTGATCCACGCGGCCAGCTGGTGACCGCCCGGATGGAACGGGTCGATCGGGAACTGCGGGCGTAGGTCGTCGTCGTCGCTTGGTCCCGGCCCTTTGTCCGGAAGCGGTCCCGCATGCTACGGAGCAGGAGGAACGACGCCGGGGCACCCCTGGCCTTGCGGGTTCCGGAGGCAGTCGTCCGCGTAGTTCCGGGTGATGGAGCGCCAGACGCTCACTGTCTGCGGCGGCGAACTGAATTGCCCCTGGCCCGGGATGGGCAACGGCGGCCCGCCGTTGACTGAGTACGTGCCTTGGAAATGGGTTGTCAGCACCACCGGGAAATCGCCGGTCTGGGTGTAGACGTGGCTGGTGGGGGTCTTTTCGCCCCAACGGTCCTGCGGGAGGGACCCTCCGGCCGCAGGCTGCGGCCCCAGCGAGGTCCCGTCGCCGTAGCTCCAGGTGTATTGGACGGGCGTGGCGACGACGTGCACTTTCTGGCCCAAGATCGTGATGTCGAATTGCTGCTCACCCGCGTCTGCGAAGAAATTGGTCTCGGCTCCCCGGAGTGTGTGCGGACTGGGTTGGGCCGTGACTGAGCCAGGGGAGACCGGAAGTTTCTGGAACTCCGTTTGGATCATGGCGGCGATCCTCGGCAGCAAGTCCTCTGGTCTCGGGTCAAAGAGGCACGTGGGTCCGGAGTGAAAGGTCCAGGTTGGATTCGGTACGCCGGCTGGGGCTTTCAGCCACACGACGGGAATTCCGTCCTTTCCGTCAGGGCCGTTCTTACAATCCACGAGAACGGCGAGGCACTCCGTGTCGAAGTCGCCACCGCCCAAGTGGCATTGGAGTTCGTACTTGTACTGGAACGGATCAGCTTGAGCGACGCCCGGTTGAAGCGCCACAAATTTCCCTGTCGCTGGATCCAGCCGCCAGCCGCCGACATTGACACCCTGATTCCCGAATCCGGCGTCGATGCCGTCACCCTCCGCGAGGGCAGTATGAGGGACGCCAATAAGTCCGAAGATCGTGCACGTAACAGCAATTAGCCGGACTACGTTGCGCCGACTAACTAATCCGGAATCACTCATCGGATTGGATGTAGGCCGACGAGCTCCCATGCACCGGCCTTGTAGGTCGCGAGCATGACGTTTCCAGTGTCGGATGGCTGCGTTGGTTCGCGAAATTCGCCCCCTCCCGGCTCGAAGTACGAGATCCTCGCCTGCTGAACTTGCACCACGACCTGGAACTGCCCATCCGCTTCAGGTTCAAACGTTGTGCTCAGCGATGGGATTTCAATGCGCCCACCGGCCAGCCATCGATCGCTCGTGTAATTCGTGACCAAGGAACGAATTATGTTGGAACACAACTCACAGCCAGGGGATGTGACAGGTTCCAGTCCTGAAGTAATGCCGGTTTCGTAGGCGAAATTCAACTGGCTGAACCAGTACCGCGCAAACGCCTCGAGCCCTTCCTTTGTCTCCGCTTTCGCAGCGTCCGGCAGCACCGGAACCGGCACGTTCTGGGCTCGCCCCGAGCCGTCGGCCGGTTTGTAACTGGCCGTTGGGGAGGGGCTGGGAGTGGGCGTCAGCGACGCCGTCGGACTCGAAGACTCGGGGGCGGCCGTTGCCCCTGGCGTTGTTCCGCCACCGGTGCAGGCTGAGACCGGCAACAGGGTCAGCGCAACCAAAACGGCGCAAACACCTCTGCGGCGGACGAAGAATGAAGTGCGAGATGTCATGGTCAGCTATTCCCCCCGATAGAAATCAAGACGCCTGGAGCCAAACAATGACTTAAGGGTAACCGACATCACATTTTGGACATCCAAGTTATCCACAGGCGCTCGCTTCACCACCCGGGCTACCGGCACGGGGCGAACAGCATCAGGCTATGGGCGAGGTCCGACAATTTGCCGCCGCGCAGCCGCTCCCCGCAAATGCACCGGTCCCTGCCGACTCACACCGACTTTCCCGCGTTAGCCTCTGGCGTTTTTCTACAGAGGCCAGAACAATGAACCCATGATGTTCGAACATGCAGACGAAAACCCCATCCTCGTCCTTGACGACGACCAGAGCTGGAAGCTGATCGAGGGCACCAAGCACGGCAGGCTCGTGGTCATCGTGGGCGGCGAACCCGATATCTTTCCGGTGAACTATGCCGTGAGCGGCAGGAAGCTCTATCTCCGGACGGCCCCCGGCAACAAACTCGCTGAAGTGACCATCAATTCCAAGGTGCTCTTCGAAACGGATGGCATTCTCTCCGATGAGGCCTGGTCGATTGTTCTTCGCGGCACGGCCCGGGTGTTGGACCAGTCTGCCGATATCGCAGCGGCCGAGGCCTTGGGGCTGAAGCCGTGGGTGCCCACCCTGAAGGACTTCTACGTCGAGATCGAGCCGACCTCGGTCAGCGGTCGGCATTTCCAGTTCGGCGAGCAACCGGAGCGGGAGATCTAGCAGCCGCTCGACGCCGGTGGCCGCCTAGACTTAAACCATGGCGGACAAGCTGACCCCGGAGCGGCGCAGCTGGAACATGTCCCGCATCCGCGGGAAGAACACCAAGCCTGAACTGCTGGTCCGGAAACTGCTCCATGCCAAGGGCTGCCGCTACCGGCTGCACGGCACCGCCCGCGGAGGCCGACTGCCTGGCAACCCCGACCTGGTCTTCGCCGGCCGCCACAAAGTCATCTTCGTCAACGGCTGCTTCTGGCACTTCCATGACTGCCGGGTCGGGCAGCACGCACCCAAGGCCAACGCAGAGTTCTGGGAAACCAAACGCACCCGGACCAGGAACCGCGACGCCGAACAGCGCCATCAGCTTGAACGTTCCGGCTGGGACGTCCTCACCGTCTGGGAGTGCGAGCTCAAGGACCTTTCGGCGCTGGAAAAGCAACTGGACGACTTTCTACGACCCGGCAAACCGCGGCCCAGCAAGCCGCGGCCCGACCACGCCAGCGAACGCACCGGGCTAGGCCCGGTGGTGCTCGATCAGCCAGCCAGCCATTTGCCGGGCCCGGCCAGCCGCGGCGAGGTCGCCCTC
The DNA here is from genome assembly GCF_055412805.1 of Pseudarthrobacter kochi. Lineage (NCBI taxonomy): Bacteria > Bacillati > Actinomycetota > Actinomycetes > Micrococcales > Micrococcaceae > Pseudarthrobacter > Pseudarthrobacter kochi. Next base: position 12,007 of record NZ_JBVAYV010000041.1, on the reverse strand, counting down.
GGCGGCTGAAACGATCGACCCCTTCATCAGAATGTGCAAGGAACGCGAAAAGCCCGCTGGATCGCGAAGGCCGGCTTCCTCGGCAAGCTGCTGGAGGTGGCCGCGGATTTTCGCAAGGTAGTCGATGCTTGCCGTGCCCAGCGGGTGATCGGATCCCATCTCAAGCAGGACGTTGACGAACGAACACGCCTCGAAGTCGGCGCGTGCAAACCAGTCGGCGAAGACATCAAAGATGGCCAGCAGCTGCACTTCGGGGCCGGCGCCCCGGCGCCGTGCTTCGGAGACAACTTTGTCCACGGTCCATAGCTGGTCCCTGCGCGCCAGGAAGGCGAGCACCAGCTCATCTTTGGAAGCGAAATGACGGTAGAAGCTCGCCTTGGCCACGCCGGAGCGGCTGATCAGTTCGTTGACGCCGACTCCGCGGACACCCCGGGTGGAGAACAGCTCGTAGGCAGCCGCAAGAATGCGCTCCCGTACGTTGGGCGCCACAGCTCCGGCACCGGCACCGGAGCCGCCGGGTGGTCCGGAACCCGAATGACCGGAATTCATTGAAAGCGACATCAAAAAATATCCTAGCGCCGCGCGAGACAGACTGGTCTGTCTCGGGTACTATCCGAATCTGGGGACGAGGACCCTACCGGGTCCGCACTTACTCGTACTACTACTTCACGGGAGAGCGCCAGATGCCGAACTTGCTCATGTCGACCACGTCGCTGAAGACCACAACCCGGCCATCGAAGTCTTCCCGCGATTCCCGGCCGCAGGAGTACCGGCGGACCCCCGAGGTCGATTCCGATCTTGGCCCCTTGCGCCTGCAGGTATCCGCAATCATTGATGCGATTCTCTCCGACACCAAGCCCGAAGAGGCGGAGGTGCGCGAAAAGCTTCGCTGGCATGTCGCCAACAACCCCGGCCAGCCGGAAAAAGCGCTCTTGAGCCATCTCTTGTCCGTATCCGTAGAACAGGAAACCTGCTAGCGGAAACTCCCAGGGAGTATTTCAGCGGCTGATGGTCGCCTGACGCACCACTTCGCCCCACGACTGCTGCGCGAGGTCCGCTACGGAGGCCAGGATTTCCGACGGCGGCCGCGACAGGTCCAGGGGGAACTCGACCACGTCGATATCCGTGTTGAGGATCCGGCGCAGTTTGATCTCCCCTGCCCCCGGATACACCAGCCAGGCCGTCGGCACCCGCAATGACGTGCAGTACGCCAGCATCCGGTAGTGGTCCCCCGACAGGGACGCCCCGGCGTCGGCAGCGGCCTTGTACTTGGCGTCGTAGACCATCACGGGCCGCCCGCCCAGCAGATGGACAGCGCCAGGCTGCACCACAATCCGGTCCGAGTCGCGGACGGCCTCATTGAGCAGGGCGTTGTACCGCAGCCGCATCTCCCCCGGGTATGCCGCCATGGCCTCGCGAAGCGCAGTCCCTACGAAGTCCTCGAACACCACGGACATGTCCACCACAAACGACGCCGACTGCTGAGTGCCGTCGCCGGCCTCGGCCGAGGAATGGCGCAGGATCACCTCGGCGAGCCGCAGGGCGGCCTGGTAGCGGGTGTTCATCCGGCTGGCCCGCCACACCGGCAGAGGCGCGCCGGACTGCAGCCGGGTCACGGCCACGAGCTTGCCCTTGAGCTGGCGGAGCCGACTCAGCACCTCTGGCCGCACCCCCGGAACCTGGGACATCCGTTCCAGGGCCGCCCGCAGGATGCGGTTTTCCGCGATGTCCTCGGTGAACTCGTCGTAGGAAACCTCGAGGGGAACCAGCATGCCGGGCCGCCGCGAGATCTGGTCAGAAATGCGGATCCGGCCCTTGACCGTCCGCAGTGATTCGTCGACATTCAGGTAGCCCTGCAGCACACCACGGCTGAGCGCCCGGTCCGAGAGCTGGGACAGCGACTCGGCCAGCGCACTCCACAGATCCGCTTCCTCGACCGCGGCGACGGAATCCTCCCGGAAACCCTGGTCCCCGGCGTAGCCCAGCAGGAACAGGAGCCGGGCCAGGCCGAGCCGTTCCTTGGGCCGGACTTCGAGCTGCACCGTCGGGGTGCGCACCGCGCCGACCTTGCCAACCGGCTCGATCCGGTACATGCCCATGCCCAGGGGCGAGGCAATGGCCAGGCCGCTGCCGTTGACGTAGGCCGCGCTGGCAGGGTCGAGCCGTTCGACGGTGCCACCGGAAAGCTCGTCCAGGACCACCCGGCGGACCGGCTGCGAACCCCGCGCGCCGTGCTGGCCGGCCGGCCTCGGCTGGCTAGACGCGCGCAAGGCGGTCGAGCAGTTGGTCCAGTCCGAACCGCTCCTGAAGCTGCGCGCGGTTCAGCTGCCCGTGGTAGTGCTCCTCCAGCAGCGGCATGAGCTCGTACTTCCAGATCCGGCGCAGGCCCTTGGGCGTCTGCGCGGACGGCTTCATGAAGTAGGACGGGCCGATCATCAGGTCCCGGTCCCACTCATCGATGGCATCGTTGAGCGCGTCCATCAGCAGCGCCGGCGTCGTATCCAGGTCCCGGGCCTGCAGGAACCGCAGCAGCGAACCCTTCACCGGTTCGGTCTTGGGGTGGAGTTCAATGAAGGAGAAGCGGCGGCGAATGGCCGCGTCCATCATCGCAATAGAGCGGTCCGCGGTGTTCATGGTGCCGATGATGTAGAGGTTGTCCGGCAGCGTGAAGGGCTCGTTGGGGCTGTACTGGAGGTAGATCCGGTCGTCGCGGTATTCGAGCAGGAAGTACAGCTCACCGAAAACCTTTGCCAGGTTCGCCCGGTTCATCTCATCGATGATCAGGAAATACGGCTTGCTCTCGTTTCCGGGTTTGGCGGCCTCTTCGGCGATCCGCCGCAGTGGCCCGGCGACGAGCTTGAAGGACACCTGGCCTTCCTCGGTCTTGTCCGGGCGGAAACCCTCGAAGAAGTCCTCGTAGGCGTAGGAGGGGTGGAACTGCACCAGCTTGACGCGTTCGTCGGTGGTGTCGCCGGCGAGCTGGGCGGCGAGGTGCTTGGCCAGGTACGTTTTGCCGGTTCCGGGCGGGCCGTACAGCACCAGCTGGCGGTTCTCCTCCAAGAGTTCGGCGATCTCCTGCAGCGGCTCCAGGTCCATGTGCAGCGACGCGGCGAACTCCTCCGTCAGCGGGCGGAATCCTTCACAGGCAGGTTCGACGACGGCGTCCGGCTCGGTGCCGTCGCCGGGCTCGGCTTCCGCTTCGGCGGGCAACAGCGATTCCAGTGCCTGGATGACGCGGGTGACGTCCACGACGATGCCGGAGGTGGCCAGCTGCCGCTGCACGTGGCGGGGCAGCTCGGTCATGGTGTGAGCCTCGTCGAACCAGCGGACCTTGCGGCGGAGCCGGCGGTTGTCCTCGCGGTGCTCAGGCTCGCCGAGGACCACCCCCACCCGGACGGTGCCGGCGCTCTGGTACAGGGTCAGGTCGCCGGGCTTCATGACGGTCAGGAAGGCGAAGACGGCGGTTTTGGTGTCCTCGCGTTCGACGTAACCGAGGTGTTTGTAGTCCTCATCGACGGCGTGCTGGACCAGCCCCGCGGTGACGCCCGGGTCCAGCAGGCGGAGGTGCTCGACGTCGAGCGTCACCGATTCCTCGGCCTCCCAGGTGCTGAGCAGCTCGGCGTTGTCGTGGTGGGTGCGCAGCAGCCAGGCGCGCCGGCCGGGGTCCCCCACCTTGCGCCACTGGCTCACCAGTTGCCGGGAGTACCAGTCGATCCGCTGGCCGGCCTGTTCGTCGAGGTGCAGCCGGATGCGGTGGATGTCCGCGGAGATTTCCTCGTCGCTGTCGCCCTTGGCGCCGCCCACGAGGGAGGCAAAGGCGTCGCGGATCTCCTGGCGTTCGACGTCGGCCACGACGGGTTCGAAGTAGCTGGGCCAGACCAGGAATTCGATGCTGCGGCGGATGGCCGGCTGGTCATCGGGCGTGCCTGCCACCAGCAGGTGGAAGGCCAGCGGATCCTTGACGGCGGCCGCAACTTCCCCCGACGGTCGCCGGGCGACGTGCTGCACGAAACGGCAGAGCCATTTCAGGTGATCCCAGATAGTCCAGTTGAATTCGGCGGTGCGGTCCCTTATGACACCGTGGTCCGTCATGCCCGCGTACAGCTCGTCCGGCAGGTCCAGGGGCGGCTCCAGCCAGGTTGCAGCTTCGGCCACCCGTGCGCGCTTGACCTTGAGGGACTTCACCTCATGGGCCAATGGCAGGGACTGCAGGAAGAGCAGCTCGACGGCCAGTTGCTTGGCACCCCGGGAGGCGCCCTCCAGGTTCTGACGCAGGTTGGTCATCATGGGAGCCTTGGGATCCGGTACCCCGCGGCCGAGGCGATCGAGCAGCTCAGCGGCGGCCGGCACCGACCAGGTTTTGGTGCGGCCGTCCAAGGCTGACGCTTTGCCCAGCAGCCCTGGCCCCAGGACAAACCAGGCCGCGTCCTCAATCTCCTTGGAGATGCCGAGGGCGCGGTGCATGGCAGGCTTTTTGGATGGGGTCATGCCTTCAATTTACAGGCTTAAGCTGAAAGCCCGCATCACGGCGGTGACCCGAATCTACTGACCGGTAGCTCCGCGCGGTGCCGGAACCGGCTGCTACTTGGCCGCCGGGCGCTTGACGCCGAAGGTGAAATAGCTGCCCGGGCCGACGAAGTTAATCAGGGTCGCCAGCCGCCATAACGTCTTGCTGCCGCGGATCTGCTCGGCCGGGCGGCGTGAGATGTCCCGCTGGGCGGCGACCAGCAACGAGAGCTGAACGACGGCGGCAGTGATGGTTCCGAACTTCGCCATCGGCGAGAGTTCCTTCCAGGACTTCTTCCGGGCGTTCCTCTTGCGCTTGTTCGCCATCATCTGTCCTCGCTTGTTCACCATGATCTGGGCTCCTTGGCTTCCGGGCTGACTGCCCGCGGGTTGTTTATTCTAGGGATGATCCGTGATCCGAGGTAGAGGCTATGGGACTGGTTTCGCGGGTTCAGCGGGAACCGGAGTGAAGCGGTCGAGCTTCTCCTTCTGTTCAGGTGTCAGCCGCAGCACCCGCCCGGTGGCCTCGTCCACAAAGGCCAGGTGGCTTGTGGCGCGGACACAGTCCTCCCGGGTCACGGGGTCCTGGACGAGATAGTGGATGTCAAAGCTGGCACCCTTGATCGCGCCGACCCATAGCTGCACGACAGCCGGCACGTTGCGGTATTCGAGGGTCCGGACGTAGCGGATCTTGTGCTCGACAATCAGCGCCAGGGTTCCCTCCGGGACGTCGTTGAAGAGGGCTACCGGCGGCTCGATGCCGGGCAGCCCCGGTCCGCGTGGCGGCCCGAAGGCCGCGATGCGGGCTTCCTCCAGGATCCGGACGATCTGGACGTTATTGATGTGGCCGTAGGCGTCCATGTCGCCCCAGCGCATCGGGATCTGCACCTCGATCCGCCGGGGCGCTGGAGCCGTGCCGGCGGCGCTCAGCTGCGCACCGCCGTCGCGTCGTCGGCCGTGTTCTCCGAAAAGGCCGTCTCCGCGTCTTCGCCCGCGAACTGTGACATGTACAGGCGGTAGTAGGCGCCCTTGAGGTCCAGCAGCTGGGCGTGCGCACCCTGCTCCACGATCCGGCCGGCCTCCATCACCAGGATGGTGTCGGCGTCCCGGATGGTCGAGAGCCGGTGGGCGATCACGAAGCTCGTGCGATCGGTGCGCAGCGCGGCCATGGCCTTTTGGACGAGCACCTCGGTGCGGGTGTCCACGGAGCTGGTGGCCTCGTCCAGGATCAGCAGCGAGGGATTGGCCACGAAGGCACGGGCGATGGTGATCAGCTGCTTCTCGCCGGCGCTGACGTTGTTGCCTTCCTCGTCGATGATGGTGTTGTAGCCGTCCGGCAGGGCTCGGACGAACCGGTCCACGAAGGTGGCTTTCGCTGCCTCCATCACCTGTTCCTCGGTGGCGTCCAGCTTGCCGTAGCGGATGTTGTCGTAGATGGTCCCGCCGAAGAGCCAGGCGTCCTGCAGCACCATGCCCACCTTGGCCCGCAGTTCCGCGCGGCTCAGATGGGTGATGTCGACCCCGTCCAGGGTGATGCTGCCGCCCCGGAGCTCATAGAAGCGCATCACGAGGTTCACCAGGGTGGTCTTGCCCGCACCGGTGGGGCCGACGATCGCCACCGTGTGTCCGGGCTCCGCGGTGAAGGACAGGTCCTCGATCAGCGGTTTGTCCGGGGTGTAGCTGAAGGTGACGTGCCGGAACTCGACGTGCCCGTCCGTCTTGGCCGGCAGCTGCTCCGTGGCGGTCTCGGCATCCTGTTCGTCGGCGTCGAGGAATTCAAAGACCCGTTCCGCGGAGGCGACGCCGGACTGCAGCATGTTGGCCATGCCCGCCATCTGGCCCAGCGGCTGGGTGAACTCGCGCGAGTACTGGATGAACGCGGTGGCGTCGCCGAGGCTCATCCCGCCGGAGGCAACGCGCAGGCCGCCGACGACGGCGATGCCGACGTAGCTGAGGTAGGACACGAACTGCATGACGGGCATGATCATGCCGGAAACGAACTGCGCGCCGAAGCTGGCCTTGTAGAGGGCCTCGTTCCGCTCGTCAAAGCGCTCCAGCATGTCGGCGTCGCGGCCGAAGACCCGGACGAGGTCGTGGCCGGAGAAGGACTCCTCGATCTGGCCGTTGAGCTCGCCGGTGTTCTTCCACTGGGCTGCGAAGAGCTTCTGGCTGCGGGACCCGATGATGCCGGCCGCCACGGCAGAGAGCGGCAGCGCGACGAGGGCAATGAGGGCCAGCTGCCAGGACACGATGAACATCATGATGACGATGCCGATCACCGTCAGCGCCGAGTTCACGAGCTGGGCGAAGGCCTGCTGCAGCGCCTGCTGGATGTTGTCGACGTCGTTGGTGACCCGGGAGAGGATGTCGCCGCGCTGGCGGGTGTCGAAGTAGTTCAGCGGAAGCCTGTTGAGCTTCTTCTCGGTGTCGTCGCGCAATGTGCGGACCACCCGCATGACCAGGATGTTCAGGACGTAGCCCTGCAGCCAGAGGAAGATGTTGGCGACGAAGTACATCACCAGGACCACGCTGATCAGGAACGCTAGCTTCTGGAAGTCGATGCCGGCGCCGGGGATAACGTCCATCTTGGCGAGCATGTCCGCGAAGTTGTCCTGGCCCTGGGCGCGGAGGCCTGCGATGAACTGCTCCTTGGTGCCGCCGGCGGGCAGCTGTTTGCCAACGACTCCGCCGAAGATCACGTCCATCGCCTGGCCGAGGATCCGGGGCGCCACAACGTTGAGGACGACGGCGACCGTCACCATCGCGAGCACGGCGGTGATGCCGGCCCGTTCGGGCTTCAGCAGGCCCATCAGCCGTTTCGCGGAGGGCCAGAAGTGCTGGGCTTTCTTTGCCGGCAGGTCACCGAACATGCCGCCGTCGGCCTCGCCGGGGGTGTATTCCTCTTCGTGGAAGTCGTCGTCCGGCTCAGCGGCCGAGGCATCGGCGACCGCAGCATCGGCGGCGGAGACCCCGGTGCCCGCGGGAGGGAGGTTGACCTTTTCGTTGGTGCTCATGCCACGGCCTCCGCGGTCAGCTGGGATTCGACAATTTCCTGGTAGGTGCTGGAACTCTGTAACAGTTCCTCATGCGTGCCGCGGTCCACGATCCGTCCGTTGTCGAGTACCAGGATCTGGTCGGCGTCGGCGATCGTGGAGACGCGCTGGCCGACAATGATCACGGTGGCGTCAGCGGTTTTCGCCTTGAGGGCGCGGCGGAGCCTGGCGTCGGTGGCGACGTCGAGGGCGGAGAAGGAGTCGTCAAACAGGAACACCTTGGGCTCCGTGACGAGCGCCCGGGCGATGCAGAGGCGCTGGCGCTGGCCGCCCGAGACGTTGGTGCCGCCCTGGGAAATCCGTGAGCCAAGTCCGTTCTTCTTCTCGCGCACAAAGTCGGCTGCCTGGGCCACGGTCAGGGCATCCCAGAGCTGGCTGTCCGTGGCCTCCGGCTTGCCGAAGCGCAGGTTGTGCTCAATGGTTCCGGAGAACAGGTACGGCCGCTGCGGAACCATGGCCACGCGCTGGGTGATCTCCGCGCGGTCCAGGTTGGTGACGGGGACGCCGTCGAGCAGCACCTCCCCCGAGGCGGCGTCGTAGAGCCGGGGCAGCAGGGACAGCAGGCTGGTTTTGCCGGCGCCGGTGGAGCCGATGATGGCCACCGTCTGCCCGGGCTCGGCGGTGAAGCTGATGTCGCTCAGGACCGGCGCTTCGGCGCCGGGGTAGGCGAAGGACACGTTCCGGAACTCGACGCGGCCGGCTTTCCTGGCCGGGGTCACCGGGGTGAGGGCCTCGTGGATGGAGGGTTCGACGTCGAGCACCTCACCAATGCGGTCCGCGCACACGGAAGCGCGGGGAATCATCATCGCCATGAACGTGCCCATCATGACGGCCATCAGGATCTGCAGCAGGTACTGCAGGAACGCCGTCAGCGAGCCGACCTGCATTTCCCCGGCTTCGACCCGCTGGCCGCCGAACCACAACACGGCCGCGGTGGAGACGTGCAGGATCATGCCGATGGCGGGGAACATCAGGACAAACAGGGCGCCGATCTTCAGCGAGACGTCGGTGAGTTCCTTGTTCGCGGCGCCGAAGCGTTCGGCCTCGTGTGGCTCGCGCACGAAGGCGCGGACAACGCGGATACCGATGATCTGTTCGCGGAGGATGCCGTTGAGCCGGTCGATCTTCTTCTGCATCGAACGGAAGAGTGGCATCAGGCGGACCACGAGGTAGCCCACCACCACCACGAGCACCGGAACGGACACCCAGACCAGCCAGGACAGGTTGAGGTCCTCGCGGAGGGCCATGAAGATGCCGCCGATGCACATGATGGGCGTGGCCACCATAAAGTTCAGCCCCATCAGCATGAGCATCTGCACCTGCTGGACATCGTTGGTGCCGCGGGTGATCAGGGTGGGGGCGCCGAAAACGTTGACGTCCTTCGCGGAGAAGCTCGTGACCTTGCGGAACACCCCGCGGCGCAGGTCGCGGCCGAACGCCATCGCGGCCTTCGACCCGAAGTAGACCCCGGCGATCGCCGTGGCGACCTGCACCAGGGCGACGCCGAGCATCACCCCGCCGGTCCGCCAGATGTAGTCCGTGTCGCCGCGGGAGACGCCCTCGTCGATGATCTGGGCGTTCAGGCTGGGAAGATACAGTGCGGCGATGGTGGAGGCGAGCTGGAAGAAAATGACGGCACCGATGTATGGCAGATACGGCTTCGAATAACGCCGTATGAGGGTGACAAGCATGCCCACGAGTCCTTAGGAAATATCGAGTAGATGAGGCTGGAGGACAGCCTGGGAAGGGAACAACAACCGATGCGCCCAGTACTAGCAGAGGGGGCTGACAGCCATAGCCATCCAACTCTACGAAACGACGTGCCCGCGCGGAACATTGGAGACAGAAAATCATCCAAACGGCTTACTTTTCGCCGACTGTCGACAAAGCAGCGTGGGACCGTGGGGAGGCCAGTTGCGGGGGGGGGAGGGGTACAGGTTTTGTGTATCGTTTGGGTTTCGTCCTCCTCCCCCCCCCCCCCCCCCCCCCCCCCCCCCCCCCCCCCCCCCCCCTCCCCCCCCCCCCCCCCCCTGCGCCGCTTGCGTGCACGCGGTGCGTTCAGTCGCCCCGGCGCTGGCTTTCGCGCTGCTGGCTCAGCACCTCAACGAATTCCCGGTCGAGGTCGACGATTCCGGTCCCGGATGCGGCAGGTGCGGACGGGTTGACCTTCGCAGTCACGGCCGGGCCGCCGTCGGGCCCTGTGACGCCTTTGGCGGCGGGGCTGACGATGTCCACGGTGCGCCGCAGCGGCTCTTCCTTGATGAAGAGGATCGCCACCAGGGCGACCAGCCCGATGATTGCGGAGACCATAAAGATCTGGGCCGTGGCGTCACCGTAGGCGGCCCGCATGATTTCGCGGACTGGCCCCGGCAGGTCCTTGAGGTCCATGCTGGCGCCCGCGCCGCCGGTAGTGGGAATCCCCGCGGCGGCGAAGCCCTCGGTGGCGAGTTCCTTGACCCGGGTGCCCATGATCGCGCCGAGCACGGAGACGCCGATGGCGCCGCCGACCGACCGGAAGAATGCCACGGAGGCGCTGGCGGTCCCGATGTCCCTGGCCCGCACGGTGTTCTGCACGGCCAGCACGAGGTTCTGCATCAGCAGGCCCAGGCCAAGGCCGAGGACCGCGGTGTAGACACCGGTCTGCCAGAGTGCGGTGGTGTGGTTGATGGTTCCGGTCAATCCGAGGCCGCTGATCAGCAGGATGGAACCCGCCACCAGGTACCGCTTCCACTTTCCGGTCCGGCTGATCAGCTGTCCCGAGACGACGGAGCCGATCAGGTTGCCGGCGATCATCGGCAGGGTCAGGAGCCCGGCTTCGGTCGGTGATGCGCCGCGCGCCACCTGGAAGTACTGGCCGAGGAAGGTGGAGGAACCGAACATACCGACGCCGACGGCGATCGAGGCCAGGATGGCGAGGGCTGTGGTGCGCTGGGAGATGATCTTCAGCGGAATGATGGGCTGCGACACCCTGGATTCCACCAGGACCAGCAGGGCCAGCAGGGCAACGCCGCCGCCGACCATGGCCACCGTCTGCCAGGACCACCAGTCGTAGTAGTCCGGGTTGCCGGCGAAGGACACCCAGATGAGCAGCAGGCTCACGCCGGAGGTCAGGAGGACGGAGCCGAGCCAGTCGATCTTGGCAGGGCGCCTGACGTGCGGCAGCTTCAGGGTGACCTGGAGCAGGATGAGGGCAACGACGGCCAGCGGAACACAGACGAAGAAGGTCCAGCGCCAGCCCAGCGGGCTGTCCACGATGAAGCCGCCCAGCAGGGGGCCGCCGGCGGTGCCCACGGCCATCACGGCACCCATGTAACCGGAGTACTTGCCGCGGTCGCGGGGCGGGATGATGGAGCCGATGATGGCCATGGCCAGGGCGGTGAGCCCGCCCATGGCGACGCCCTGGATCACGCGGGCGGTGAGCAGCAGCGGGATCGTCTCGGACAGGCCCGCCATGACGGAGCCGGCCACGAAGATCACGATGCTGAGCTGGACCAGAACCTTCTTGTTGAAGAGGTCGGCGAGCTTGCCCCAGATGGGGGTGGTCGCGGCGTTGGCCAGCAGGGTCGCGGTGATGACCCAGGCGAAGTCGGTCTGGGTTCCGTTGAGCTCGGACATGATCGTGGGGAGGGCGTTCGCGACGATCGTGCTGCTGATGATCGCGGTGAAGAACGCGGCCAGGATGCCCGTGAGGGCTTCCATGATCTGGCGGTGGGTCATCACCACCGCAGGCGCGGGGGGCATTTCTGTCGTTGCTGCCATGGGGGGCTCCTTAAACAATTTCGGTCGTATTGGTGGATCCGGCCGTCGTTGCCCGGGCTGAGGTCCTGAGGGACTCAGCAAGTTTCTGCAAGGTTTTCGTTGTCTCTTCGACGTCCTGCTCGCTCCAGTCCTGCAGGAAGCCAAGGAGTGTGACGGTGCGCTGGTCCTCGATGGAGCGGAGTTTCCCGATTCCTGACGCGGAGAGGGCGATCAGTTGAGCCCGCCCGTCCAGCGGGTCGGGACGGCGGACCACGTAGCCCTGTTCTTCCAGCTCGGCAATGTGCCGGCTGAGGACGGGGGCGCTGACTCCGAGCCGCTCTGCGAGTCCGGTGGCGCGGGTTTCCCCCTCCCCCACGAAGCGCAGTACGCCCTGGAGCGCCACGCCGGTGTCCTCCCCGCGAAGCTTGATCGCGGCGACGCAACGAACGGCGCGCTGCAAATCGAAAATCTGGTGGACGAGTCTGGCTGCGGTGTCCGGCGCAACTGCCATGGGAGAACCCCTTATGTTTGCCTAAGGCAACAATGTACCAGAAATTTAGTTACTTTGGGAAACTAACCCTTTTTCGGGAGGTGCTTCCGGCTTAAATGCCGAGCGGGGGGGGGGGGGGGGGGGGGGGGGGGGTGGGGGGGTGTGTTGTTGTGGGGGGGGGGGGGGGGGGGGGGGGGGGGGAGGGGGGGGGGGGGGGGGA
>NZ_JBVAYV010000040.1:0-34789 GCF_055412805.1 Pseudarthrobacter kochi | reverse complement strand
GAACACCCAAGGGCAGCGAGGCCCGGCACCCCACCACGCACTCAGCCCGCAAAACCGCCAAAAGTCAGATCCAGATCATCAGCCCAGGCGGATCGGTGGATCAAGGCTTAGGGGCCGGCGGCGCCGGAGGGGGCGGCCAGCCGGACCACGGCGCGTCCCGGCACGGCGTCGCTGACCACTGCGAAGCCGGCCGCCAGAAAAAGGCCCAGAGTGCCATGGTAAAGGTCTGCCGGTCCGGCCTTGGGCCGCTGCGCCGGGTCGACCGGATAACCTTCCACCACCATTGCGCCGTGGCCGAACGCGTGCCCGACGGCGGCTGCAAGCAGCTCCCGCGCCACACCGCTCCGGCGGTGGCCGGGGGAGACAACAAAGCAACTCACGGACCACACCCGGTCCCCGCCGGGGTCCCGGACCACTTCAGGGTCCGCCGCCGTCAACACCTTCGAGCGGAGGATCCGGGGGTAGCACCCGCGGGGCTCGACGGCGCACCAGCCCACCGGGATACCGCCGCGGAACGCCAGCACACCGGGAGCCGGCGCGCCGCCGTCGAACCTGGCCCGGAACTGGACCTTCCGCTGCTCCGGGGTCGACGCGGACCACTGGGTTCCGGTCAGGGCGAAGAACCGGCACCAGCAGCGCGACGGCTCGCCGCGGACGCCGAAGAGGCGCTCGACGTCGGGCCAGTCCGCCGCAGCGGTGGTCAGGTCTCCCCGCCACTGGGATTCTGCCCCTCCCATGGAACGCTCCCTCGCCGGCGTCAGCGCCCGCGCGTCCCCGGGCTGGCCTGTCGGCTGACGCGCTGGCGGTGCGCGGCGAGGCGCAGCTGAATGATGCGGGCGGCGCCGGCGATGGCAACGAGTACGCCGCCGCCGACCGCCGCAATGAACAGTGCGATGCCGAGGGGGACCAAGCCGGCCAGGCCGAAGAATTTGACCTGCACGTATTCCTGGTTCTGCAGGATGAAGGCGATGAGCAGGATCAGCACCACCAGCGCGCAGGCAACCGCGGCCCAGACCATGCCCGCACGGGTGACGTGGCGCGGTTCAGGGGCAGGGGCAGGGGCCGGCGGTTCGGTCCCGGAACGGGGAGTGTCCCCGCCCGGCGCCGGGGCCGGCGCGGGGGTTGCGTCCGCCGGGGGACCGGGTACAAGATCGGTGCCGCTTGCCGGGCCCTCTGTGGGGTACCCCGCCTCGGCGGACCCGGACGGGGCGTCAGCAGGCACCGGGTACTGGGCGGTCAAGCCGTCGTTGGGATCGTGGGGATCAAATCCGCGGGGTGTCTGGGTCATGGCGGCCGTACCTTTCGGTTGCGGGCAGGTCCCACAGGTTCTTCCTGCTGTCCTGCCTGTCCCTTCAATCCTAAGCGTGCTGATTGCCGGCGGAGGGCAGGTGGGGCGAGGACTCGCGGCAACAACCGGCGGCCCGGCCGCGCCCCTGTTCCGCGCGCTGTTCCCGGAAGGCGCGGGTTGTTGGCACCGGGCAGAGGACGGTATAGCGTCACAGCCAAGGGATGCCCGGGTGGAGGAGGCGGGGCCGTGAGCATTGTCGACAACGCCGTATACGTGGATGGTCACCGGACGGCAGACCCGGAGAGCCTCGACGAGACGTACTTCATCCTGCGGCAGCGCCAGGGCATGGCTTGGATCGGGCTCTACCGGCCCGATGCGGACGAGTTGAGGTCGGTGGCCGAAGAATTCGATCTGAACCACTTGGCCGTTGACGATGCGCTCGCCGGCCATCAGCGGGCCAAGCTGGAGCACTACGGAGAGACGCTTTTCCTGGTGCTGCGCCCGGCCCGGTATCTGGACGAACTGGAGCAAGTGGAGTTCGGCGAGATCCATGTCTTTGCCGGCGAGGATTTTGTCGTCACCGTCCGCCGCGCCGAATCACCGGATCTCGCACGGGTGCGCCGGCGGATGGAATCCGAGCCAGAATTCCTGGCCCTCGGTCCGGACGCCGTGCTCTATGCGATCCTGGACCAGGTGGTGGACGAGTACGAGCCTGTGGCTGCCGGCCTGGAAAACGACGTCGATGAAATCGAGGACGATCTCTTCGCCGCGGACCCGGGCGTATCCCGCCGGATCTACGAACTCTCCCGCCAGGTCATTATGTTCCAGCGGGCGACGGCGCCTCTGGTCATGATCCTGCAGTCGCTGATGGTCGAAGCTCCGGACCACCAGCCCCGTCCCGAGTTGCAGGACCACTACCGGGACGTCCTGGACCATGTGCTGCGGCTCAGCGAGCGCGTCGCGGCCTTCCGCGCGCTGTTGCAGAATGCGCTCGCGGTCAATGCGGCGCTCGTGGCCCAGCGGCAGAACGATGAAATGCGCCTGTTGACGGAGTCGAGCTACGCCCAGAACGAGCAGGTTAAACGGATCTCCTCGTGGGCGGCCATCCTGTTCGCGCCGACGCTGATCGGCACGATCTACGGCATGAATTTCCGCACCATGCCTGAACTGGACTGGGTGTTCGGCTACCCGATGGCCCTGGGCCTGATGGTCGGCATGGGCCTGGTGCTGTATTGGACGTTCAAGCGCAACAAGTGGATTTAGCGGCTGCTTCGCGCCGGCGTACTCCGGCTGGCTGAAATTCGGCCCTGGCCTGCGGAAAGTTCCGGCAGGCCAGAGCCGCACTCTGGTGCCCCAGGAGGGAATCGAACCCCCGACCGGCGGATTAGAAGGCCGCTGCTCTATCCCCTGAGCTACTGGGGCACGTCGGCGTACCTGCCCGGCTGCTGCCGGGGGACGCCTCCAAGAGTTTACCGTGCCCCGCGCGACTCCGCTGTCAGGAACACCCGGGGGGCCCCGACACGACGGTGCTCGGACGCGGGCCTAAGTCATTTGCCACGAATGGCCGCTATGGGGCCGGCCATTCCGGCCGTTTGGGGCAAACGGGCGGGCGTCGGCGCCAATTGCCGGCACTTCACTGCCGAATCCCGAGGGAGAGTGCCTCACCTCCCGCGGTGCCCCGGAGCGGGTTTTCCACATGGCGCACCTCGGCCCTCGCGGAGGACTCTGCCCGGGGCGAAGCTGGAGGAGCCTGCTAGGGCACACATTTCGAGACAGGACATGAGAATGAGTGACAACATCACGGTCCGTGGCTTCGTCGCCACGGAGCCCAAGAGTTCGACGACGCCGGGCGGCGTGGCGACGGCGAACTTCCGGCTGGGTTGCACCGAACGGCGCTTCGACCGCGCGACGAACACCTGGATTGACGGGAACATTAACTGGTTCACGGTCCAGGGCTACAGGCAGTTGGCAGGAAACATCGGCTGCAGCATCAAGAAGGGCCAGCGGGTCATCGTCGTGGGACGGCTCAAGATGAGGAGCTGGGAGAATGACGGGCGGGTCTACCACGTGGCCGAAATCGACGCCGAGTCCGTCGGCCATGACCTCATGTGGGGATCCGCCAACTACATCCGCACAGCTGCTGGCAACGGTCCCCAAGCTGTTGCCGGCCCCGCCGGTTCGTCGGCAGCGGACCCCGATAGCCGCCGCGGGGGGAACACGGAGGACGACCAGAACCACCCGGAACATGAGGGGAGCGATGACGATGACGGGCCTGCCACCCACTCTGTATTCGTCGACGACGCAACCGGCGAGGTGGAGGAGCTCGATGAGGAGACGGGCGAACTGAAAGGGGCCGCCGCCTGAACGGCCGCGGGCGCGCCCGTTACAGTGCTGAGGTCACGCCGGCACTGCTGAGCCACGGTGCGGCGCCCGCCCTTGCCACGTTCAACGCCACGTTGCTGGTCCGGGTAGCGGCGGTCGGGTGCTCGGCGCCGTCGATGGATGGCGCCGGCTCCACATGGCCCGTCGTATCAGCCGGGATCTCAGCAGGACCCCTGCGGGGCTGGACGCAGACGCGGCCGGGCAGTACATCAGGGCTGCAGGAATGTGAGTTATCCCGGCCGAACCACTAGATTTGTAGGCATGGCGGAATTTATCTACACAATGACCAACGCCCGCAAAGCTGTTGGCGAAAAACTCATCCTCGATGACGTAAGCATGTCCTTCTTCCCGGGGGCCAAGATCGGCGTTGTCGGCCCGAATGGTGCCGGTAAGTCCACCATTCTGAAGATCATGGCCGGGCTGGACACACCCTCAAACGGTGAGGCCCGGCTCAGCCCCGGCTACACGGTCGGTATCCTGCTGCAGGAGCCCCCGCTGAACGAGGACAAGACCGTCCTGGGCAACGTCCAGGAAGGTGTCGGCGAGATCTACGGCAAGATCCAGCGCTTCAACGACATCTCCGAGGAGATGGCGAACCCTGACGCTGACTACGATGCCCTCCTGGAGGAAATGGGTCAGCTGCAGGAAGCGATCGACGCCGCCGATGCCTGGGATCTCGATTCCCAGCTGGAGCAGGCCATGGACGCCCTCCGCTGCCCGCCGCCGGAAGCCGACGTCACCCTGCTCTCCGGCGGTGAGCGCCGCCGCGTCGCCCTCTGCAAGCTCCTGCTCCAGAAGCCGGACCTGCTGCTCCTCGACGAGCCCACCAACCACCTTGACGCCGAGAGCGTGCTCTGGCTTGAGCAGCACCTCTCCAACTACCCGGGCGCCGTCCTCGCTGTCACCCACGACCGGTACTTCCTTGACCACGTGGCGGAGTGGATCGCCGAAGTGGACCGCGGCCACCTCTACCCGTACGAGGGCAACTACTCCACGTACCTCGAGAAGAAGCGCGCCCGCCTCGAAGTCCAGGGCAAGAAGGACGCCAAACAGGCCAAGCGCCTCACCGAGGAACTCGAGTGGGTCCGCTCCAACGCCAAGGGACGCCAGACCAAGTCCAAGGCCCGTCTGGCGCGCTACGAGGAAATGGCCGCCGAGGCCGACCGCACCCGCAAGCTGGACTTCGAAGAGATCCAGATTCCGCCGGGACCCCGCCTGGGCGGCCTCGTCCTGGAGGCGAAGAACCTGCAGAAGGGCTTCGAGGACCGCACCCTGATCGACGGGCTCTCCTTCACCCTGCCCCGCAACGGCATCGTCGGTGTCATCGGCCCCAACGGCGTCGGCAAGACCACCCTGTTCAAGACCATCGTCGGGCTTGAGCCCCTCGATGGCGGCGAGCTGAAGATCGGTGACTCCGTCAAGATCTCCTACGCGGACCAGAGCCGCGGCGGCATCGACCCGAACAAGACCCTGTGGGAGGTTGTCTCCGACGGCCTCGACTACATCCAGGTCGGCCAGGTCGAAATGCCGTCCCGCGCCTACGTCGCCGCCTTCGGCTTCAAAGGACCGGACCAGCAGAAGAAGGCCGGGGTCCTCTCCGGTGGTGAGCGCAACCGCCTGAACCTGGCCCTGACCCTCAAGCAGGGCGGAAACCTGCTGCTCCTCGATGAGCCCACTAACGACCTCGACGTCGAGACCCTCAGCAGCCTCGAAAACGCCCTGCTCGAATTCCCGGGCTGCGCCGTGGTGGTCTCGCACGACCGCTGGTTCCTGGACCGTGTGGCCACCCACATCCTGGCCTACGAAGGTGACGAGGAAAACCCCTCCAAGTGGTACTGGTTCGAAGGCAACTTCGAGTCCTACGAGGAGAACAAGGTCGAACGCCTGGGCCCGGATGCAGCCAAGCCGCACCGCGTGACCCACCGCCGCCTCACCCGCGACTAAGTTCTCCACTTAGCCCGCGACGCACACGAGCGGAACAGAAAGGCCGGCTCCCCGCCAGGGGAGCCGGCCTTTTCGCGTGCCAGCGGCAGCGGCGACGGGCAGCCGGGCAGCCGGGCCCGACGGTACGGGGGTCAGCCGCGTTCGGCCTTGCGCATCTGGTGCTCCAGGACCTTGGTCTGGACTACGCCCTTGACCTTGCTCTTGAGGTCCGTGGGAACCCGGATCATGCCTTCCTGCGCCACTGTGGCCACATGCCGGCCGTCGCGGCTGAAGATCTTGCCGGTGGCCAGGCCGCGGGCGCCCTGGGCGCTGGGGGACTCCTGGACGTAAAGCAGCCACTCGTCCACCCGGACCGGCCGGTGCCACCACATGGCGTGGTCCAGGCTGGCCACGGACATGCCCGGGGTAATCCAGCTCATTCCGTGCTTGCGCAGGATGGATTCCAGCAGCGTGTAGTCACTGGCGTAGGCCAGGGCAGCGCGGTGCAGTTCCGGATCATTGGGCATCGGTCCGAACGTCTTCATCCAGACGGCGTTGCGCGGTTCCTTTTCGCCCTTGGCCGAGACGTACAGCGCCGGGTCGACGTGCCGGATGTCAAAGGGCCGCTCATACGCCCAGTGGCGTGCCACCGGGTGGTCGAACTTGCCCAGCAGGTCAGCGGTGCTGGGCAGCGACTCCGGCGCCGGGATGCCGGCCGGCATCTCAGACTGGTGCTCGATTCCCTCGTCCTCATCCTGGAAGGAGGCGATCATGGACAGGATGGGCATGCCCTCCTGGTACGCATGCACACGCCGCGCCGAAAACGAGCGGCCGTCCCTCAGCCGCTGGACGCCAAAAGTGATCGGCTTGTTGGCATCCCCCGGACGCAGGAAGTACCCGTGCATGGAGTGCACACCGCGCCCCTCCGGAACTGTCCGGCTGCCGGCGATCAGGGACTGCGCCAGCACCTGGCCGCCGAACACGCGGTGCCGGGGCTGCTGCTGGGAGGGGCCCATAAAGATGTCCTCGTCGGTCCGGGCACCCTCCAGTTCACCGAGGTTCAGCAGGTGGAGGAGCGAGGAGGTGGGGTCCTGCGTCGGCGGCCCCTGCAATCCGGCTTCGGCTTCAGTCATGGTTCGACTCTAGACGTCCCTGCGGCACCGCCCCAAAGAGGCACAGCCGGTAGAGTCGAGATTGTGTCTGACGTCCTAACCCAGCCCCTGCAGTTCACCGATCCCCGCGACCTCGCAGATCTGCGCACCTTCGCCACCCGCGCCAAATCGATCGACGACGGCGCCATCCGTCTCCAGGCGTCCGGCCAGGTGCTCGCGGCCTACGTGTGTGTGCTGCGGCCGCGGCTGCTGGGGGAGTCGACGCCGACGATCCTCGGGCTGCGGACCATGGCCCTGGCGCAGCCGGCGGACACGGATGTTACGGTCCCGATCTCTGCGGTGCTGGACCGGCTGGCACGCGCGGGGGAGAACGACGTCGAGCTGCCGCTGCCGCCGGTGACCGTCACCGAATCATGGGCCGGCGTCGGTGCGCCCCGGACCGGGTGGGAGGCCGTCGCCACGCTGCCGGATTCCGCCCTGCGCCAGTCGGCCGAGGCCGGCATCAGTGAGATCGCCGCCATCATTCCGGACAAACCCGGCGCCTTGATCGTCAACAACGCCCGCGCCGCGGTCTGGGGCAGGGAACTGCCGGGCGCCGGCGGGCTCCCGCTGGGCGCCGCCTTCGCGGCACTCACGCTGGGCTTCCTGGCCGACGGCGAACAGCAGCTCTACCGGGCCGGACGCTGGTTCCGGCTCAGCGGGCCCCGTGGGCACGTCCTGGCCCGCACCGGTTCGGGCCTCCAGGGTTCCGCCCAGGAGTGATGCGCTCCTTGGGCGGACGCGCCGGGGACGCTTGCAGCACGGATACCCGGCCGGGTATTATTGAGGCAGAAAGACCCCGGGGCATTCCCCCAAGTGCCTTCGGGGTATTTCCACGTGTTTCACCAGGCTCCGGAAACAAGGAAACCAAGCAACCGGAAACGCCCCTTCATGACGGGCCTGCCATACTGGGCGCATGAGTGGCATGTCGGTGCTTGATCCGCGCGCTCCGCATCGCGGCCGGCATCGTCGTGCTGGCCGCACTCGTCCGGAAGACGTACGACGCGACGCTCCCGGGCAATGACGTGGACATCGCCCAGCTCTACTCGGAATTAACGGTCCAGTCGAACCTTGCGCTTGGGCTCGTGCTCGTCGCATCCGTTGCCCTGCCGCGGACCCGGCTGCCGGAATAATGGGACCGCCTCTTCGGTGCGCTGGCCTTGTACCTCGCGATGACAGGCCTCATCTATATCGTCCCCGTGGCCCCGCCCGGGGAGCCGTGGTGGAGCCTGGACATGTACTGGCCCCAGCTCGTGCACCACCGTCTGGCTCCGCTGTTCGCCGCGCTCGACTGGCTCCTGGTCACGAGGACCGTGCGCGGCACCTGGCGGCGGCCGATCATGTGGCTCGGCTACCCCGCCGCCTTCCTCGTCCTCTCGTGGGTGCGCGGTGCGATCGACGGCTGGTACGTCTACGACTTCCTCGATCCCACGCTCGACGGCGGCTGGCCGGCCGCGCTGACGACGACGGCCCAGGTGCCCGTCGCTTTCCTCATCGTGGCGGTCCTCCTGCACGTCGCCGGCAATGCGCGCGCCGCGCTCGCAGTACGGCACGGAAGGCGCTGATCCCCGGCCGGTTCCGCACCGGCGCACCGCAGCAACGTCGCGGGTCCGCCCCTCAGGCTCCGGACGGGCTGTTCACCATGGAGAGGGCCGCCCGCTCCATGTAGTCCCACAGCGTCCCCTCGAACAGCGGCGGGAGCTCCAGGGAATCCACCGCGGCGCGCATGTGGTGCAGCCACCGCTCCTTCGCCTCGGGCGTGACACGGAAGGGCTGGTGCCGCATCCGCAGCCGGGGGTGGCCGCGCTCCTCGCCGTACGTCGTCGGACCGCCCCAATACTGCTCGAGGAACATCAGGAAGCGCCGCTTGGCGGGGCCCAGGTCCTCCTCCGGGTACATCGGGCGCAGCAGCGGATCGGTCGCCACGCCGTCGTAGAACACGTCGATGAGCTTCACGAACGTCTCATGGCCGCCCACGGCGTCGTAGAAGTTGTCCGTGTACCCGGGCTGGGTGAACGGATCATTCTGCAGCAGCTGCTTGGGCTGGCGGGGCTCGCCGGCGAGGGGGATCGTCATGGCTCTATTCTCCGGCCTTCTGCTGGGGTGCGTCGGCGGCGTCGCCGGCGTCGTCCGCCGACGGTGCATCGGGCGGAACGTAGGTGCCCTGGGAGCGGTTGCCCACCCGCAGGATCTCGCCGTTGCGCAGGTACCAGATGGTGCCGTCCTCGGCCCGGACCCGGGTGATCCGGAGGTTCATCTGCTCCACCGTGCCCACCACCTCGGAGGTCTCGATGATGTCACCGATGCCGTACTGGTCCTCGATGGTGATGAAGATGCCGGCCAGGAAGTCCCGGATCAGCTGCTGGGCGCCGAAGCCGATGGCGATACCGAGGATTCCGACGCTGGTCAGGATCGGGGCCACGTCCACGTTCAGGTTCTTGAGCACGTAGACGCTGGTGAGGACGGCCACCAGGACACCCACGACGCTGCTGAGCAGCGCACCGATGGTGTTGGCCCGCTGGACCCGGCGTTCGTGGTCCAGTGCGCGGAAGGCGGGGGCCACCCAGCGGAAGTGCGGCTTCTTGAAGAACGTGCTGCCTGCGGCGACGCGTTTGGTGATGCCGGAGATCACGAAGGATGCCACCAGCCAGACGGCGACGCCGACCCCCAGGCTGATGAGGACACCCGGAAAGTTGATGGCGGAGATGTCCGGAGGGGTGATGGGTTCGGTGGTGGTGAGGCTGATCATCGGCGGGGGAGTACTCCTTGTTGCTGCGCTCTGGTCTACTTCAACAGTAGCGCCGCAGCGTCGCCCGGTGCGCATCCAGGGCGTCCCCGGCCGGGCCCGAGGGCCCGGCTGAGCTGCTCAGCCCGCCTGGCCCCCGACCACCACGCTGGGTTCGTGGCGCACCGGGAAGTTGACGCTCCGGGCGATGAAACAGACCCTGTTCGCGCCGGC
The DNA here is from genome assembly GCF_055412805.1 of Pseudarthrobacter kochi. Lineage (NCBI taxonomy): Bacteria > Bacillati > Actinomycetota > Actinomycetes > Micrococcales > Micrococcaceae > Pseudarthrobacter > Pseudarthrobacter kochi. Next base: position 25,086 of record NZ_JBVAYV010000040.1, on the reverse strand, counting down.
GTGGAGTTCCTCCATGAGCTCCTCGGCCGCCGGCGCAGCCAGGGTCACGCGCGGCTTGAGCGTGACCGATTCGAACTGCCCGCTGCCGTCCCGGTTGGTCCGCATCAGCCCCTCGGCCCGGTCCTCGTACGCGGTGACCACCACACCGTGCTTCACGGCAACATGCAGGAAGGAGAGCATGTGGCACTGGGACAGGGCTGCCAGCAGCAGCTGTTCCGGGTTGTAACGGTTCCGGTCACCGTGGAAGGTCGGGTCCGCGGAGCCCGGCAGGACGGGCAGCCCGGGGATCTCGACGTCGTGGTCGCGTGAGTAGCCGCGGTACGACGCCGTCCCCTCGCCGAGGTTCCCGGTCCAGCGCACTGTCAGCGCGTAGCGGTGCTCATCGAGGCTCATGCGCCGACGTCGGCCTGGCGGGCGCGCAGCGCGCGGGCCACGCCGTCGCGGTTCTCCAGCATCATCCGCCGCAGGGCCGTGCTGTCCGCCGGCAGTGAGGCCAGGAACGCGTCGGTCCGGTCCACGGTCGCCTGCGTGGTCAGCTGCGCCGGGTAGAGCCCGACGACGATCTGCTGGGCCAGCGCGTGGGTGCGGTCCTGGACGATGCCCGGGACGGCGTCGAAGTACTTCCCGGCGTACGGCTCCAGCAGGGATGTGTCCAGCACCCGGGTGAAGCCGCTGACGGCCGAGCCCTGGAGGGCGTTGGACAGCTCGCCCCTGACCACAATCGAGTCCCAGGCCGCGGCCTTGGCCTCGGGGGTGGGAATCGCGGCTGTGGCGAGGGCCGCCGCGTTCTGCCCCGTGGCGGTGTTGTCATGCGCCAGCTCGGCGTCGATCTTGTCCTGTCCGGCGCGGCCGCCGACAACGAGGGAGGTGAGCAGTTCCCAGCGCAGGTCCTGGTCCACGGTGAGGCCCTCCAGCGCCAGGTTGCCCTCCAGGAGGCCGGACACGGTGTCCAGCTGGGACGCGCTGCGGGCCAGCAGTGCATAGGACTTGACGAACTGCAGCTGCGCGTCGGAGCCGGCCGGGACGCCCGTGGCGAGCTCCCAGAGCCGGTCCGCGGCGGCAACTGCGGTGGCTTCCTTGTGTTCTGCGGCCACGTAGAAGTTCAGGGTGGTGGCCAGCTGGCGCAGCTGGACGAGGATGACCGAGGAATCGGATTCCTCGGCGATGTTGGCGAGGATCAGTTCCACATAGCCGCGGGCGGGGGTTTCGCCGTCGCGGGCCGCGTCCCAGGCCGAGCCCCAGACGAGGGTGCGGGGGAGGCTCTGGCTGAAGTCCTTGAGGTGCGCCGTGGCGGTGGCGAGGGACGTCGGGTCGAGACGGACCTTGGCGTAGGCGAGGTCATCGTCGTTGAGCAGGATCAGGTCCGGCCGGGCGAGCCCGGCCAGCGCGGGCACCTCGGTGCGGCCGCCGTCGACGTCGAGCTCCTCGCGGTGGACGCGTTCGAGCTTCCCGTCGCCGTTGAGGTTGTAGAAGCCGACGGCGAGCCGGTGCGGGCGGAGGGTGGGCTGGCCCTCGGTGGCGGACTGCAGGATCGCGAAGGAGGAAATCGTCCCGTCGTCGCCCACGGACAACTCGGGCTTGAGCGTGTTGACACCGGCGGTTTCCAGCCAGAGCCGGCCCCACTGGTCCAGGTCGCGGCCGCTGGCCTTTTCGAGTTCGGCCATCAGGTCGCTGAGCTCGGTGTTCTGCCACGCATGCTTGCGGAAGTACTCGCGGACACCGGCCATAAACTCCTCCGGACCCACCCAGGCGACGAGCTGTCGGAGCACCGAGGCGCCCTTGGCGTAGGTGATGCCGTCGAAGTTGACCTCGACGTCCTCCAGGTTGTTGATTTCGGCGAAGATCGGGTGGGTCGTGGGGAGCTGGTCCTGGCGGTAAGCCCAGGACTTTTCCACCGAGGCGAACGTGGTCCAGGCGTGGTCGAACCTGGTGTTTTCCACTGCGGCCAGGTGGGACATGTACTCGGCAAAGGACTCGTTGAGCCAGAGGTCGTTCCACCAGCGCATCGTCACGAGGTCCCCGAACCACATGTGGGCGAGTTCGTGGAGCACGGTGATGGCGCGTCGCTCCACCTGGGCGTCGGTGACCTTGCTGCGGAAGACGTAGCCTTCCAGGATGGTCACGGCCCCGGCGTTTTCCATGGCCCCGGCGTTGAACTCCGGCACAAAGAGCTGGTCGTACTTCTCGAACGGGTACGGGCAGCCGAACTGTGCCTCGAAGAACTCGAAGCCCTGGCGGGTCAGGTCGAAGATGTTGTCCGCGTCGAGGTACTGCATGAGGGACTTGCGGGCGAAGACTCCCAGCGGTGTGACCTTCCCGTCGGCGGAGACCACTTCGCTGCGGACCGACTGGTAGGGCCCGGCGATCAGGGCCGTGACGTAGGAGGAGAGCCGCGGCGTGGGGGAGAACTCCCAGACGGAGCGGGCGCCGCCGTCGGTGCCGGGGATGGTCTCGACCGGCACGGGTGTGGGGGAGTTGGAAATGAGATCCCAGTGCGAGGGGGCGATCACCGTGAACGTGAAGCTGGCTTTGAGGTCGGGCTGTTCAAACACGGCGAACATCCGCCGGGAATCCGGAACCTCGAACTGGGTGTAGAGGTAGACCTCGTGGTCCACCGGGTCCACGAACCGGTGCAGCCCTTCGCCGGTGTTCATGTATGGGGCCTCGGCGACGACCAGCAGCTCGTTCTCCGCCGCCAGATCCGGCAGCTGGATGCGGACGCCGTCGGAGACTTCAGCCGGATCAAGGTCAACACCGTTCAGGGTGACGCTCTGCACGGTGTCGGTGACGGCGTCGATGAACGTCGAGGACCCTGGCCTCGCCGTGAACTTCACGGCGGTGGTGGTGCCGAAGACTTTCTCACCGCGGGTCAGGTCGAGCTCGACCTCGTAGGAGTCGACGGCGATCAGTTCGGCGCGCTCGCGTGCCTCGGCACGCGTCAGGTTCATTCCGGGCAAAATGGGGCCTCCAGGGATGCTGTGGGGTTGGGAGAACTCGGTACTGTGAAATTATTCTTTCACTTCTGCGGCACTTGGCAAGTTGCCTGGGTCACACCAACATACCGAAGGCCGAATCTCCGGGGGTAGCGTTGGGGGTATGGGAAAGTTTCGGGATTCAGTCGACGCCAGGGCGCTGCGCTTCGCCGTGGGGTTCCCGCTGATGCTTGCAGCGGCGTTTGTGGTGTGCGCGTTCCTCATCCGCCCCGACCTGCCCGAGCCGCTGGCAGTCCGCTGGGCGGAGGGCGCCGCCGCGGACTTCGCACCGTTCGGGGCTGTCGTCGGCGTCGGTGCGGCCATGATCGTGGTGCTCGGCGGTGCCGTGCTGGTGCAGGCGGTGCCGCTGTCCCGTCCGGCCGTGATGCGCCGGATCATGATGGGTGCCGGACTGTTCGTCAGCCTGTTCATCACCACCGTCCTGGCCGCCGTGCTGGTCGGACAGCTCGGACTCGGCAACGCGCGGGACGCCCAGGTGGACGTCGCCGTGCTCGCCATGGGCAGCGGCGCCGCCCTGGGCCTGGGCGTCGTGATGGGCTTCGTCTTCAAGGCCGACGAACGCTGGTCCGCCGACGATGACCGGGCCATCGCGGAAGCCCTGGCCCGCGAGCTCGATCCCGAGCTGGCCCGTGATTCGGTGAGCCTGTGGGTCCACGCCCGCAGCTCGGTCTTCGTCATGCTCGGGATCGCCACCCTGCTTCCCGCCGCGCTCCTCACCATCGCCGTCCCCTGGCTGGCTGCCTTCCTGGTCGCACTGGCCCTGCTGGCCGCCGCGTGCCTGTTCGCCCGCATCCGGGTGGACCGGAGCGGCCTGCGGGTCTTCGCCGCCGGGTTCGTGCGGGTGATGGACGTGCCGGCCGCCGCCATCGAGTCGGCGACGCCGAAAGAGATCAAGGCGGCGGACTACGGCGGCTGGGGCTACCGCAGCCACGGCACCACGACGGCGCTGCTGGTCAGCAGCGGACCGGCAGTCGTCGTCGACCGTTCCGACGGACGGACCCTGACCGTCAGCGGCGGAAGCGCCACGACGGCGGACAACGTCGCGCAGGTGATCTCGCGGGTGGCGGCACGGGCGCACCGCACCGGCGGCGCCGGTCTGTGAAGTCCGGCCGGCAGCCGAAGAAGCCCGCCGCGCCGTGCCCTAGTAGGCTGGGAACAGCCTCCAAACCGCATCCGCAGCCCACGTGACTTCACTGATCTGCCCAACTGAACGGATACGCCGTGACCCCCTCTGACCTCCCGCGCGTGCACATTGCCACCGACCACGCCGGCATGGAACTCAGCGCCCACCTCGTCAGCCACCTCAGCGCCAAAGGCTACGAGGTTCTCGACCACGGCCCCAAGGTCTACGACGCCCTGGATGACTACCCCTCCTTCTGCATCAATGCCGCGCTCGCGGTGGTTGCGGACCAGGAGGCCGGCACCAACGCCCTCGGGATCGTGCTCGGCGGCTCCGGCAACGGCGAGCAGATTGCCGCCAACAAGGTCAAGGGTGTCCGGGCCGCGCTGGCCTGGAACCTGTCCACGGCGAAGCTGGCGCGCGATCACAACGACGCCAACGTGGTCGCGGTCGGCGGCCGCCAGCACAGCGTCGACGAGGCCACGGAAATCATTGAGGCGTTCCTGGCCGAACCTTTCAGCAACGACGAGCGCCACGTCCGCCGGATCGGTAAGATCGCCGCCTATGAGCGCACCGGCGAGGTCGTCGCCTAGTGCCGGAAGGGCATTCCGTCCATCGGCTGGCCCGCCAGTTCGGCGACGTCTTTATCGGGGAGCGGCTCGCGGTGTCGAGTCCGCAGGGGCGCTTCGTCCAGGGTGCGGCGCTGCTGGACGGCTACACCCTCACCGGCTCCACCGCGCACGGGAAGCACCTCTTCCTGGAGTTCGAGCACGGGCTGCTGCTGCACGTCCACCTCGGCCTCTACGGCGCGTGGGACTTCGGCGGCGACGCCGGCTTCCGGGGCGCGTCCAGCATCGGCGCGCCGCGGAAGGTGGGGGAGCGGGAGGTTTACGACGACCGCGCAACGGCTGGGCCGGGCCCGTACGAGGGCCCGCCCGCGCCGGTCGGCGCCGTCCGTGTCCGGCTCGCCAGCGCCCATGGCTGGGCCGACCTCCGCGGCGCGACCACCTGCGCGGCGATCACGGAGGAAGAGGCCGCGGCCGTGCTGGCGCGTCTCGGTCCCGACCCGCTGCGGAACCTGCCCGGCGACCGGGACTCCTTCGTGACCGGGATCCTGGCCAGGCGCACGCCGCTCGCGGCCCTGCTGATGGACCAGAAGGTCATTGCGGGCGTCGGCAACGTCTACCGCGCCGAACTGCTGTTCCGGCAGGGCCTGGACCCCTGGCTGCCGGGCAATGCGCTCGCCGTGGATGCGGCCCGGCAGCTCTGGGACGACACCGTTGCGGTGATGTCCGACGGCGTCCGCGACGGCCGGATTATCACAACGCCCCCGCAGTACTGGAGCGGGCCCGCCGGCGGCGCCCCGCCGGGCGGCGGATCCCGTAACGGACTGCCGGCCCCGGAGGAGTCCCATTTCGTCTACCGGCGGCAGGGGCTCGATTGCCGTGACTGCGGATCGCCGGTGGCGTTGACCGATCTCGGCGCCCGCAAGCTCTACTGGTGCCCCGGCTGCCAGACACCCTGAACCCCGAGGTGCGCCGTCGACCCCGCGTCGACTGCTCCACAACTGCCCTTTTGAACCGCGAGAAGGGCAACTGCGGAGCAGTCGATGGGGTGGACACGAAAAAAGCCCCTCCGGAGAGGGGCTTTTTCGTCATATTTCGGAGGGGACGACGGGAATCGAACCCGCGTAATCAGTTTGGAAGACTGAGGCTTTACCATTAAGCTACGTCCCCGGGAATTTGCAGGAACCATCCAGCGAAACTTCCGGGCGGCTGTTGAAGCCGGATACAACTAAACCTAATTCAGGGCCCCGGTGTCAAATGTGCAAACCGGCACAATTTGACCGTAGACTGTTCTGTGCACTTACGGGGTGTAGCTCAGCTTGGCTAGAGCGCCTGCTTTGGGAGCAGGAAGTCGCAGGTTCAAATCCTGTCACCCCGACTCTGCAGGTACTGCCAGACCCTTGGCGGTGCAGAACCCCACCCCCTAAAACCAGGAGTACTTAGACTGTGAAGAGCGCTGTCGAGAACCTCACCCCCACGCGGGTCAAGCTCAATGTTGAGGTCCCCTTTGAGGAATTGAAGCCCAGCATCGCAGAGGCATACAAGACTGTTGCTTCGCAGATCCAGGTTCCCGGTTTCCGCAAGGGCAAGGTCCCCTCCAAGCTCATTGACCAGCGCGTTGGCCGCGGCTACGTGCTGGAAACTGCCATTAACGACGGCCTCAACGGCTGGTACCAGGCAGCAGTTCAGGAAACCGGCATCCGCCCGCTGAGCCGTCCCGAGGTCGAGATCACCGAGGTCCCGGACCCGTCCGCCACCGACGGCGAACTCAAGTTCCACGCTGAGGTTGACGTCCGCCCCGAGATCGAACTGCCCGACTACGCCGGCATCAAGGTTGAGGTTGCCGCTGCTGAGTCCACCGACGCCGACGTCGACAAGGCCCTGGACGAACTCCGCGGCCGCTTCGGCACGCTGAAGTCCGTGGACCGCCCGGCCGCCGACAAGGACTTCCTGACCATCGACATCACCGCCTCCATCGACGGCGCCGAGGTTGATTCCGCCGCTGGACTGTCCTACCAGGTCGGCGCCGGCACCATGCTCGAAGGCCTCGACGAAGCCGTGACCGGCCTCAGCGCCGACGAAGACGCCATCTTCGACACCACCCTCGTGGGCGGCGAGCACGCCGGCGAGTCCGCCCAGGTCAAGGTTGTCGTCAAGTCCGTCAAGGAGCGCGAGCTTCCCGAGGCTGACGATGACTTCGCACAGCTGGCCTCCGAATTCGACACGCTGGCCGAGCTCCGCGAGGACCTCGCCAAGCAGGCCGCGGAGTCCAAGGTTGTTGAGCAGGGCGTCGAAGCCCGCGACAAGGTCCTCGACAAGCTCGTCGAGCTGGTAGCCGTACCCGTCCCGGACTCCGTCGTCGAAGAGCAGCTCGAGCAGCACTTCAACGCCGAGAACGCGCACGGCGAAGGTGAGCACGACACCGAGGAGCACCGCGCCGAGGTCAAGGCCAACACCGAGCGCGCCTTCCAGAACGAGATTATCCTTGACGCCATCGCCGAAAAGGAAGAAGTCAACGTCAGCCAGAATGAGCTGATCGACTACATCGTCACCACTGCCGGCCAGTACGGCATGGACCCGAACCAGTTCGCCCAGATCATCGATCAGAGCGGCCAGGTCCCGATGATGGTCTCCGAGGTCCGCCGCCGCAAGGCCCTGGCCGTTGTGCTGGGCCAGGCCGAGGTCACCGACACCGAGGGCAACAAGGTTGACCTCAGCGACTTCGTCCGCCCCGGCGGCGAAGAGGCGTCGGTTGAGGCAGCTGTCGAGGCCGACGTCGAGGACGCCGCTTCCGAAGAGGCAGCAGCACCCGAGACCGCCAAGAACGATGACCCGGCGGCAGTGAAGTTCTAACACTCCCGTTCGAGTATTAATTCCGCCGCACCCCTGGATCTTTGATCCGGGGGTGCGGTTTTTAAGCCCGTGATGAACCCGCCCGGGCAATCGTGCGCCGTCAGCGAACAGCCCCGCGCCTAAGCACAAAGCAGCCGGGAAAACCGTTAGTGTCCATGTAGGAAAGTTCAGTGATGTCGTCCAGTGGCGTCACCGTCGCCAGCGAGAGGTAAGTACATATGTCACAGCAAGCAGGGGCACCCCGGATGGCTACTGTCGATCCGGCAGCCCAGGATAACTACATTTACAACCGCCTGCTGAAAGAGCGCATCATCTGGCTCGGCTCCGAGGTCCGCGACGAGAACGCCAACGCGATCTGCTCGCAGCTGCTGCTGCTCTCGGCCGAGAACCCCGAGAAGGATATCTACCTCTACATCAACTCACCGGGCGGCTCGGTCACCGCAGGCATGGCCATCTATGACACCATGCAGTTCATTCCGAACGACGTCGTCACCGTCGCCACCGGCCTTGCCGCCTCGATGGGGCAGTTCCTGCTTTCCTCCGGTACCAAGGGCAAGCGCTACGCCACCCCCAATGCGCGCATCCTGATGCACCAGCCCTCCGGCGGCATCGGCGGCACGGCCTCCGACATCAAGATCCAGGCCGAGCTGATCCTGCACATGAAGAAGGTCATGGCCGAGCTGACGGCCGATCAGACCGGACAGTCGGTCGAGACCATCCTCAAGGACAACGACCGCGACAAGTGGTTCACGGCCAAGGAAGCCCTCGAATACGGCTTCTTCGACAAGATCGCGGCGCACGCGGGGTCCGTGGCCGGCGGCGGCGGAACAAATGCCTCCGGCGCAAACGCAGGCGGCTCAGCCGACGCAGCAACCGAGAACTGACCGGCACGGAGACAGCAATGAATTCAGGAGCAATGAACATGAACTACAACTTCGGTTCGACTGCCGGTAACCTGCCGGGCAGCCGCTACGTGCTGCCGCAGTTCGAAGAGCGCACCCCCTACGGCTTCAAGCGCCAGGACCCGTACACCAAACTGTTCGAGGACCGCATCATCTTCCTCGGCGTCCAGGTTGACGACGCCTCGGCCGATGACGTGATGGCGCAACTGCTGGTGCTCGAGTCCACCGACCCGGACCGCGACATCACGCTCTACATCAACTCCCCGGGAGGCTCCTTCACCGCCATGACGGCGATCTACGACACCATGACGTACATCCGCCCGGAGATCCAGACCGTCTGCCTCGGCCAGGCCGCCAGCGCCGCAGCCGTCCTTCTCGCAGCAGGCACGCCGGGCAAACGCCTTGCCCTGCCGAACGCCCGCGTCCTGATCCACCAGCCGTCACTGTCCGGCGGCCAGGGCGGCCAGGCCTCCGACCTGGAGATCCAGGCTGCCGAGGTCATGCGCATGCGGGAATGGCTCGAAAACACGCTGGCCAAGCACTCCGGCCGGACGCCGGAGCAGGTCAACAACGACATCGAGCGCGACAAGATCCTCACCGCGGCCGAGGCCATGCAGTACGGCCTGATCGACCAGGTGCTGGATTCGCGCAAGATGAAGCCCCAGGCCATCACCAAGTAGCGCAACAGGTACGTAACAAGCAGTTCCCGGCACCGGTGCAGCCCACGTCAAGTGGCCGCACCGGTGTCGGCTTTCCACCCAACAGGCCCAAAGTGACCTAGAGTGGAACATGTCACGGCTGGCCTCCCTCAGGGAAGGTCCGTGATTCCAGTAACGGGTGCAGCGCTGCGCAGGAGTAGGACACAGCCGGCAGCAAGATACTAAAAGGGGTTCACATATGGCTCGGATTGGCGAGAGCACGGATCTGCTGAAGTGTTCTTTCTGCGGAAAGAGCCAGAAGCAGGTTCGGAAGCTCATTGCCGGGCCCGGCGTCTACATCTGCGACGAGTGCATTGAACTCTGCAACGAGATCATTGAAGAAGAACTCGCCGAAGTAGCTGACCTTGGCAGTTTCGAGCTGCCCAAGCCCCGCGAGATCTTCGACTTCCTGCAGGAATACGTGATCGGCCAGGAGCCCGCCAAGCGCTCGCTCGCCGTCGCGGTCTACAACCACTACAAGCGTATCCAGGCCGGCCATGCCCCCAAGAGCGGCAGCCTCGCCGAAGGCGTGCACCACGACGACGTCGAGATCGCCAAGTCCAATATCCTGCTGATTGGCCCTACAGGCTGCGGCAAGACCTACCTTGCGCAGACCCTGGCCCGCCGCCTCAACGTCCCCTTCGCCGTCGCCGATGCCACCGCGCTGACCGAGGCAGGCTACGTCGGCGAGGACGTTGAGAACATCCTGCTGAAGCTCATCCAGGCCGCCGACTACGACGTCAAGAAGGCCGAACAGGGCATCATCTACATTGACGAGATCGACAAGATCTCGCGCAAGAGCGAGAACCCCTCCATCACCCGGGACGTCTCGGGCGAGGGCGTGCAGCAGGCCCTGCTGAAGATCCTGGAAGGCACGGTCGCCTCGGTTCCGCCGCAGGGCGGCCGCAAGCACCCGCACCAGGAATTCATCCAGATCGACACCACCAACGTGCTCTTCATCGTCGCCGGCGCCTTTGCCGGCCTCGAGGAGATTATCGGGTCGCGGTCCGGGCGCAAGGGCATCGGTTTCGGCGCCCCGCTCAACGAGGTCAAGAACAACACCGACTCCTACGGCGAGGTCATGCCCGAGGACCTGTTGAAGTTCGGGCTCATCCCGGAGTTCATCGGCCGCCTCCCGGTCATCACGACGGTCTCCAACCTGGACCGGGCGGCGCTCATCCAGATCCTGTCCACGCCGAAGAACGCCCTCGTCAAGCAGTACCAGAAGATGTTCCAGCTCGACGGCGTCGAGCTGGTCTTCGATGAGGAAGCGCTCAACACGATCGCCGACCAGGCGCTGGAACGCGGCACCGGTGCCCGCGGGCTCCGCGCCATCATGGAGGAAGTACTGCTCCCCGTGATGTTCGACCTGCCCAGCCGCGACGACATCGCCACGGTGGTCATTACCGAAGACGTCGTCTCCAAAAAGGCGGCGCCCACGCTGATCGCCCACGACGTCAAGCGCCGCAAATCCGCCTGATCCGGAATAAACAGGCCGCACCGGCCGCTGTGACTTGTGATGCGCCCGTTTTTCGAGCCATGGCATGCGAGCCGCGGCAGCGCACCTTTCCCCGCAGACTTCCCGAAGGAGACTACCTGTGCCTGAATCCCTGACCACCGACGCAACCACCAACAAGGCGGACTTCTGGTTCGACCCGATGTGCCCCTTCGCCTGGGTGACCTCCCGCTGGATCAGCGAGGTGGAGGACGTCCGCGACATCAGCACCGAATGGCACGTCATGAGCCTCGGCATGCTCAATGATGGCCGCGAGGAGCTTCCGGAGGAGTACAAGGCTTTCCTCACCAAGGCCTGGGCCCCGGTGCGCGTGATCACGGCGGCCGCCCAGCAGCACGGCACCGGGTACGTTAAGGCGCTGTATGACGCCATGGGCACCAAGATCCACAACGAGGGCAACCAGGACATCGCCGAGGTCATTTCCAAGTCCCTCGCCGAGGTCGGCCTCCCCGCGGAGCTCGCGGCAGCAGGCCAGAACGACGAATTCGACGCCGCCCTCCGCACCAGCCACGAGGCCGGGATCTCCCTGGTGGGCCAGGACGTCGGCACGCCGATTGTGGCCTTCAACGGAACCGCGTTCTTCGGCCCCGTGCTCACCCGCATCCCGCGCGGCGAGGACGCCGGCCGTCTGTGGGATGCCTCGGTGACCCTGGCGTCGTTCCCGTACTTCTACGAAATCAAGCGCAGCCGGACTGAAAGCCCCGTGTTCAACTAGCCTTCGGCGGGCCGGAAAACGGCGGCACAGGAACGGCATAGGGCCCCGGCAGAACTACTCTGATGTAGTTCTGCCGGGGCCCTTGTGCATGCGTCCGGGTGGGATCACAATTGAACTTACCCACTTCGAAAGAAACGGGACGCAGGAACCAAAGATTCAGTGACACTCATCCGACGCAGCCTTCGGCAAAGTCAGATGATGGCTACCAGTGACGAGGTAGGAAGACCTGAAAATCCAAGGATCCCGCCAGATTGCCGAAGACGTCACGTGGCAATCGAAAAGTCGAAGCCCCACCAACGGCAAAACGCTGATGGGGCTTCCCCTTTGCCCCAAACCAGGGTTATTGGACAAAGCGTGGGTAAATCCCCGGCGTGCCGGGCGCGTCCTGGTTTCGGCCCGTCGTAGGCGGTCCGGGGGCACTTTGACACGGACACGCCGCAAACACGGGACCTAAGGGGCCGGAATCCTATTCAAAGGCGCCCCGGACGGCGGACGGCGGGTGTAGTCGCTCGTTGGATGGTGGCTGGCGCGTCGGCCCGGGACAGCGATGCGCAAACGCAGCCGGAGGCCCGAACTTGTGTCACCGTTCGCAGTCGACCTCTTTGCGTACACCCGCTCAGATCGGTCAACGGCGCACCCGATAGCGCAGGTGAAGCACCCGGATGCCCTGAATCACCACGTCAGGATGCTCCAACAGGTGCTGCGCGTGGACCGACCCGAAGTAGCGCTTGCCGGACCCGACCACGACGGGTACGACGCCGTCGACGAAGTGAAACGGCCCCTCGGGGTCCCAGTCCTCGGGCTTCGGCCGGTGGGTCACGACGACCACGTGGTCGACCCCGCCCGGAGGCTTCCCGTCCCAGCCGTCCGTAATGTCGAAGACGTGGCGGCCGACGATTGTCGCCCCGATCTGGTCCCAGTACGGCCGGGTGTAGTCGTAGGACGTTTGTGACACCTTCAACTCGCCGCTCTCGTCCAACGGGACGTCACCGCTGGACAACCAGTCGAACAGCGGTCCGGGCTGGTCGTGCTCGTCCGCGATGAAGCCGTCCACCGACACCGAGCTGTACATGACCACCGTGCCCACGGTGCTCTCTTTGCTTTGGGGTGCCCCCACATTAGCGTGTCGTGAGCTCTCGCTCTTGTAGGAAATCATCGGCCGGCAGCGGCAAGCTGTCCAGCGCGTGGTGGCGGGCCCGCCCCAGACCTGCTCTGCCGTCACCGGCCGGTCACACAGCTTGGCCGCGGGCATCGGCAGACACGGCGGACGAACCGGGAATGCGCGCCGCCGCAGGCGTTCAGCCACGTCGGGCTCGTCAGCGCCGCCTGGGCGATCAGCGAAGCGGAACAGCCAGGCCCGGGTTCCGGCGCCCGGGCCGCGGACTAAGGACCGCTGATCAGAGCCGAAGGAACAAGCCCGTCGGTGGCGCTGTTGGCTCCAATGGCAGGGCATCTCTCCGGTGCCGGGATGTCCAGGCATCCCGCCCCGTTTAGTCCTGTGTCCTGTGCCCACCTGCGACCAATGGAGCGCCATGCCCATCACAGCCCACCTTGACCTGTTCCTCACAGCGGAATCCCTGCCCACGGCTCCGGCCGTGCTCCGCGGCATCCTCGCCGATACGCGGGCGTTTGACGGCTGCCTGGGCGTCGATGTGCTCGTCGACAGCAAGGATCCGGCGCACTTCCTGGTGGTGGAACAGTGGGCGTCGCTGGAGCACGACTCCGCCTACCGCGCGTGGCGGGCAGGCGACGGAGTGAGCGCGCTTGGGGAGCTCCTGGCTGTCCCGCCGGTGCTGACGCACTTCGAGGCCTCCTTCGAGGTCTAAGGCCCGGACGGCAAAACCTTTGAGAACGAAGCGGGGGCTCCCTGCCCGGCCTGAGCCGGGCAGGAGCCCCCGTCCTGTTTGTCCTGTGGGCTGCCGCTAGGCCGGTGCGGGCTCCTCGGCGGGGGCCAGGACGACGTCGCTGACGGTCAGTTCGCCGTCGCCGGCCACAAGGGTGATCTCCCGGGCGTTGGCCGCTGCCTTGAGGTCTGCCAGGCCGGCCCTGAGCTGCGTGGCGAGCGGGTCCGGGGCCGTGATGGTCGCGGACAGGACCTCGGTGCGCTGCTTGACCTTGGCCTCCGACTTGGCCTTGCGGATGCCGCTGAGCGCGGTCCCGACAGTCGCAAGCAGCGTGGTGTCGCCGTCGATCTCGACGGCCGACGGCCACTGGGCCCGGTGCACCGAGCCGGTACGCCACCAGCTCCAGACTTCCTCCGTGGCGAAGGGCAGGAACGGGGCGAAGAGGCGCAGCAGCGTGTCCAGGCTCGTCGCCAGGGCTGCGAGGACGGAAGCCTGCTCGGTTCCGCCCGCGGCACCGTAGGCGCGGTCCTTGATGAGCTCCACGTAGTCATCGGTGAAGTGCCAGAAGAAGCTCTCCGTGATCTGCAGGGCCCGGGCGTAGTCGTAGCTTTCGAACGCCTTCGTGGCCTGCTGGACCACGTCGGAGAGCTGGGCCAGCACAGCCCGGTCCAGGGGGTTGCTGAGCACGGAGAGGTCCCCGGAAACCACGGAGTCCTCGGTGGCGCCCAGGTTCAGTACGAACTTCGAGGCGTTGAGCAGCTTGATCGCCAGCCGGCGGCCGATCTTCATCTGCGCGATCTCATAGGCGGTGTCCGCGCCGAGCTTGGCCGAGGCCGCCCAGTAGCGGACAGCGTCCGAGCCGTACTCCTCGAGCACATCGGTCGGGACGATCACATTGCCCTTGGACTTGGACATCTTCTTGCGGTCCGGGTCCAGGATCCAGCCGGAGATGGCTGCGTGCTTCCACGGCGCGGAGTCCTGCAGGGCGTCGGCGCGCACCGCGGAGGAGAACAGCCACGTGCGGATGATGTCGTGGCCCTGCGGGCGCACGTCGAAGGGATAAACCTTGGCGAAGAGCGCTTCGTCGGTGCTCCAGCCGCCCACAATCTGCGGGGTCAGCGAGGAGGTGGCCCAGGTGTCCAGCACGTCGGCGTCACCGGTGAAACCGCCCGGCACGTCGCGCTGGGCTTCTTCATAGCCGGGTGCCGCATCCGCTGCGGGATCCACCGGCAGCTGCGCGTCGGACGGGACGACCGGGGCTGCGAAGTCCGGGTTGCCGTCGGCATCCAGCGGGTACCAGACGGGCACCGGCACACCGAAGAAGCGCTGGCGGGACACGAGCCAGTCGCCGTTCAGGCCGGAGATCCAGTTCTCGTAGCGTGAGCGCATGAAGGCCGGGTGGAAATCGATCTCGTGGCCGCGGGCAATGAGCCGCTCGCGGCGCTCCGCGTCCCGGCCGCCGTTGCGGATGTACCACTGGCGGGAGGTCACAACTTCGAGGGGCTTGTCGCCCTTTTCGAAGAAGTTCACCGGGTGCATGATCTTCTTGGGCTCGCCGTCGAGGAGTTCCGCGGCGGCCAGGAGCTCCACCACACCTTCCTTGGCGCTGAAGACGGTTTTGCCGGCGATGGCTTCGAAGTGGGCGCGGCCTTCGGCGGTGGTGATCCACTCCGGGGTCTCGCCGATGATGCGGCCGTCGCGGCCCACGATCGCGCGGGTGGGCAGCTGGAGCTCGCGCCACCAGGTGACGTCGGTGAGGTCTCCGAAGGTGCAGACCATGGCAATGCCGGAGCCCTTGTCCGCCTTGGCGAGCGGGTGGGCCTTGACCTCCACCTCGACGCCAAACAGGGGCGACGTGACTTTCTTGCCGAACAGCGGCTGGTACCGTTCGTCGTCGGGATTCGCCACGAGCGCCGCACAGGCGGCCAGCAGCTCCGGCCGGGTGGTCTCGATGTAGATCTTTTCGCCGTCTTCGGTGAAGAAGGGGTAGCGGTAGTAGGCGCCGGCGACTTCGCGGTCCTCAAGTTCGGCCTGGGCCACCGCGGTGCGGAAGGTGACGTCCCACAGGGTGGGGGCCTCGGCCATGTAGGCGTCGCCCGCGGCGAGGTTCGCCAGGAAGGCGCGCTGGGAGATGGCCCGGGACTTGTCGTCGATGGTGCGGTAGGTCAGGTCCCAGTCCACGGACAGGCCAAGGGTCTGGAACAGGTTCTCGAAGACCTTTTCGTCCTCGACGGCGAGTTCCTCGCAGAGTTCGATGAAGTTCCGGCGCGAGACGACGTCGAAATCGCGCTGGTTCTTGGCGGGCTCCGCCGGGGGCCGGTAGCCGGCGTCGTACGCGGTGGTGGGGTCGCAGCGTACACCGTAGTAGTTCTGCACGCGGCGTTCGGTGGGCAGGCCGTTATCGTCCCAGCCCATCGGGTAGAAGACATTCTTGCCGGTCATGCGCTGGTAGCGTGCCAGGACGTCGGTCTGGGTGTAGGAGAACATGTGGCCGACGTGCAGCGAACCCGACGCCGTGGGCGGGGGAGTGTCGATCGAGTAGACCTGCTCCCGGGTGGTGTTCGGGTTGAACTTGTAGGTCCCTTCGTCAAGCCAGCGCCGGGTGAGGGCGTCTTCCAGCCCCTCCAGGGCGGGCTTGTCCGGAACGTTGATGGGGGCGGTGGTGGGCGTGTCTGTACCCTGCGTGTCTTCAGCCATGGGGCAATTCTTCCATGTCCCGCAAGCTTGGCCTGCAGTAGCATGCGCAGATGGGTGATTCTCAGGAAAGTGCCGGAGGTTTTGTGATCAAGCGCATCTATGACGCACCCGCCGACGACGACGGCTGCCGGGTCCTGGTGGACCGGCTCTGGCCGCGGGGGATCAGCAAGGAACGCGCGCAGCTTCAGCTATGGCTTAAAGAGGTGGCGCCCTCCCCGCCGCTGCGGACTGAGTTCGCGCACATGCAGGAACGCTTCGCCGGCTTCCGCACCGCCTATGAGGCCGAGCTCGACGGCAACCCGGCCGTGCAGACGCTGCGGGACCTGGCCGCCGAGCACGGGAAGGTGACACTGCTGTTCGCGGCGAGGGACCCGCAGACCAACCATGCCCGGGTCCTGCAGGAGTTCCTGCAGCGCTAAGCCGTTAGGGTGGTGCCATGACTGAAGGAATCCAGAACAAAGCAGCAGTTGTCACCGGCGCCAGCACCGGAATTGGCGAGGCCACCGTGCGTGCGCTCCGGGCCGAGGGCTGGACCGTCTACGCCGTCGCCCGCCGCGCGGACCGGCTCGAGGCGCTCGCCGCGGAAACCGGCGCCGTCGCGCTTCCGGCCGACGTGACCGACGACGCCGACGTCGCCCGGCTCCTCGACGAGGTGACCCGCGCCGGCGGGATCGACACGCTCATCAACATCGCCGGCGGCGCCCGCGGCGCGGACAAGGTGGCCGAGGCCAAGACCGAGGACTGGGAGTGGATGTTCGAGGTCAACGTCCTCGGCACCATGAAGCTCACCCGGGCATTCCTGCCCATGCTGCGCGCCGGCGGCGAGGGCACGGTCCTGAACCTGACCTCGACGGCGGGACTGTCCGCCTACGAGGGCGGCGGCGGCTACAACGCGGCGAAGTTCGCCCAGCACGCGCTGACCGGGGCGCTGCGCCTCGAGGAGGCCGAGCACAACCTCCGCGTGATCGAGGTGGCACCCGGCCTGGTCCAGACCGAGGAATTCGCCCTGAACCGGCTCGGCGACCAGTCGGCGGCCGCAAAGGTCTACCAGGGGGTCGAGAAACCGCTGACCGCGGCTGACGTCGCAGACGTCGTCCGGTACGCCGTCACGGCGCCGCACCACGTCAACCTGGACCAGATTGTGATCCGCCCGGTCGCGCAGGCCGCGAACTACAAGCTGATCCGCACGGCCTAGCCGGGGTCCGGCGGGCCGGCCGGAGAAGGGGCGCCTGGCGTTCATCTACGCTTGGCCCTGCCGTGGGACAGGGGTGGCCCGATGTTGGCCGCGGCCGACCCGCTGTTTCCGTATGTGGGCAAGTACCTCAAGGACCTGACTTTCGACCAGGTCCGGAGCCTGGACTGCGGTTCGCTGACCCAGCCGCAGTTCCCCGGGCAGGTGGCATCCCCGGGTGCCAGGATGCCCACGCTCGCTGAGGTCTTCGCCCTGGCTGACTCCTACCGGGCAAGCCAAGTCAGGTTCAACATCGAAACCAAGGTCGAAGCCGGTGCACCTGAGGGGACGGCCCCTCGTGAACAGTTCGTGGAGGTCGCGCTGCAGGAAATCAACAAGGCCCACATGCAAAGCCGGGTTTCGATCCAGAGCTTCGACTGGGGATCGCTGCGCCTGGTCCGGGAGCGCCAGCCGCAGATCCCCACCGTGGCCCTGACCAACAAGGACTTCCTTCAGGCGGGCCAGCCCGGCAGTTCGCCGTGGCTCGGCGGCATCGACGCGGACGACTTTGGCGGGGACCTGGTCGCAGCCGCGGCCTCCCTCGGCGTCAACGCCATCTCCCCGGTGCACGGCACCCCCCAGAATGGAGCGGTCACGGATCAGGACTACGTCCCGTATGTCACCGCCGACATGGTCAGCCGTGCACACGCCGCCGGCATGCAGGTCATTCCGTGGACCGTTGACGACAAGCCCACCATGCGCGCCCTCATCGCCGACGGCGTCGACGGCCTCATCACGGACTACCCGGATCGTCTGCGGGACGTCATGGCCGAGTCAGGCCTGAAGCTGCCGCACCGCTTCGAGCTCACCCGGACGCTGAGCGGCCCGACGCCATCCTAAGGATGAACGCCTAGACGGTGGCCGGGACGGTCAGCGTCGCCATGATGGCGGCGTGGTCCGTTCCGGGCACCCGGTGCACGGTGTAGGCCGCGCTGCGCACCGACGGGCTGGTCACCAGATGGTCGATCGTGATGCCGGGAAGCAGCACGTCGTCCATCGGCCACGTGGGGACCAGCCGGGACCCCTGGGCCATCCCGACGTCCACTGCGGCCCGGTCCCCGCCCTCCAGGAGCCGCCGGAACTCGGCATGGTCATAGCTGGCGTTGAAGTCGCCGGCCAGCACCACGTTCCCGGGCCGGGCAGCCAGCTGGCCGAGGGCCGAGAGGTCACTGCGCCATTTCGGCAGGCCCACGCCCACGGGCGCGCGCGTATGGACGTTGGTCAGTTCGACGACGGCCCGCTGCCCGCGGGACTCCGCGGTGAGCCGGATCATCGGCATCGGAAAATGCGAGTCGGGTACTTTGCCTTCGGCCACCAGCTGGTGGACCGAGTAGACGGCATTCCCGGCGGCGCCGCCCGCAGGAGCGCTGATCCTGTTCGGAAGCAGTTCGGCCAGGCCGGCAGCGGCCAGCCGGTCCTCCAGGGCCTTGGTGTATTCCTGGAGCGTCAGCAGCGTGATGCCGTTCTCGCGCACCAGCCGGACAATTTCCGCCGCGTCCGCCTTGCCGAGTTTGGCATTGAGGCTCATGGCCCGCACCTCCACCGCGCCCTCGACCGTTCCTGCGCCGGAATCGGGCGCGGCCCGGGCGTAGTCCAGCGGCACCAGCCAGAAGAGCTGAACGGCCACGAGACCCGCTGCCGCGCCCGCCATCCACCGCCGCCGGCCCAGCACCGCGAACAGCAGCGAGGCGCTGGCGGGCAGCACCAGCCACGGGGTGAAGGACACCACCTGGACCACGGTGGTGGGCCATTCCCGCGGCACGGCACGGAAGACGGAGACCACCACGACGGGTGCCCCCGCCAGCCCCGCCATCAGCCGCCAGCCGGCGGCCGCCCCGCCCACAGGCGAACGCGGGCCACCGCGGCCTCTGGTCCGGAACATCATGGGATTCAGTGTAGGCATTGCGGGCCCGCGGGAGTTGTTAGACTTCTCGTAGCAGCTTTGACCCGGCCATCACCGGTGAGCTTCCGGAAGAACGCCCCGACGCCGTATTTGTAAGAAGATTGTGCGCCGGGGCCGGTAGAACCGGACGGGTAAGCCCGTCACAGCAGTAATGAGCGGCCGACGCCGGTGCTCCCTCCTTTCGCAGGGGTCCGGCGGCGGTAAGTGAGGTGGTACCGCGGTGCCGGTGTTGTTGAAAGACAATGCAGGGCCGTCCTCGCATCCTGAATGAATCCATTTGTTCACCAGCTCAACCCAGGATGTCGAGATGACTTATTACCCGAAGGCCTCCGCCGCACTGTCCGGCGCAGGCGCCACCACCTCTGCTTCCAACACAGCTTCCAACGCCGCAGGCGTATCCGCCTCCGTGAAGTTCCCGGAGATCGAAGAGCGCATCCTCAAGTACTGGGATGAGGACGGCACCTTTCAGGCCAGCATCGACCAGCGCGACTCTGACCTTCCCGGCGGAAAGCCCGGGTCCAATGAATTCGTCTTCTACGACGGCCCGCCCTTCGCCAACGGCCTGCCACACTACGGCCACCTGCTGACCGGCTATGCCAAGGACCTGGTGGGCCGCTACCAGACCCAGCGCGGCCGCCGCGTCGAGCGCCGCTTCGGCTGGGACACCCACGGGCTGCCCGCCGAGCTGGAAGCCATGAAGCAGCTGGGCATGACGGACAAGACCCAGATAGAGACGATGGGCATCGACAAGTTCAACGACGCCTGCCGCGCCTCCGTCATGAAGTACGCCGACGAGTGGAAGAGCTACGTCACCCGCCAGGCCCGCTGGGTGGACTTCGAGAACGACTACAAGACGCTCAACGTCGAGTACATGGAATCCGTGCTCTGGGCCTTCAAGCAGCTGCACGAAAAGGGCCTCACTTACAACGGTTACCGGGTGCTGCCGTACTGCTGGAAGGACGAGACGCCGCTGTCCAACCATGAACTGCGCATGGACGACGACGTCTACAAGAACCGCCAGGACCAGACCGTCACGGTCACCTTCCCCATCACGGCGGGGGACTCGGAGCTGTCCAGGCAGCTCGCCGGGGTACAGGCGCTCGCCTGGACCACCACACCCTGGACGCTGCCCACCAACCTGGCGCTCGCCGTCGGGCCCGCCATCACCTACGTCGTCCTGCCGGCCGGACCGCACGGGATCAAGGCCGCCTCGGCCGACGCGCCCGTCACCGGCAGCTTCCTGCTCGCCGCGGACCTGCTGGGCGCCTACGCCAAGGACCTCGGCTACGGCGACGGCGCCGAGGGCGTGGCGGCTGCCGAAGCCGCCGTCACCTCCCGGCACACCGGCGCCGAGCTGGAAGGGCTGACGTACGAGCCGCTCTGGGACTACTTCCATGACGCCGAGAAGTACGGCACCGAGAACGCCTGGCGTTTCCTCGTCGCCGACTACGTCACCACCACCGACGGCACCGGCATCGTCCACCAGGCCCCCGCCTACGGTGAGGATGACCAGAAGGTCTGTGAAGAGGCCGGCATCCCCGTGGTCCTGTCGGTGGATGAAGGCGCGAAGTTCCTGCCGATGTTCGGCCACGGCGACCTCGCCGAAATCGCCGGGCTCCAGGTGTTCGAGGCCAACAAGCCCATCACCCAGGTGCTGCGCGCGCAGGGCCGGCTGGTCCGCCAGGCCAGCTACGAGCACTCCTACCCGCACTGCTGGCGCTGCCGCAACCCGCTGATCTACCGCGCCGTGTCCTCCTGGTACGTCGAGGTCACCAAGTTCAAGGACCGCATGTCCGAGCTGAACCAGGAGATCAACTGGATCCCGGGCAACGTCAAGGACGGCCAGTTCGGCAAATGGCTCGCCAACGCCCGCGACTGGTCCATCAGCCGGAACCGCTACTGGGGCAGCCCCATCCCGGTCTGGCAGTCCAGCGACCCGGATTTCCCGCGCACCGACGTCTACGGCTCGCTCGCCGAGATCGAGGCCGACTTCGGCCGCCTGCCGCTGAACAACGCCGGCCAGGTGGACCTGCACCGGCCGTTCATCGACGAGCTCACCCGCCCGAACCCGGATGACCCCCGCACCCCGGAGGAGGGCCAGTCCGTCATGCGCCGCGTCGAGGACGTGCTGGACGTCTGGTTCGACTCCGGCTCCATGCCCTACGGCCAGGTCCACTACCCGTTCCAGAACGAGGAATGGTTCGACACCCACAACCCGGCGGACTTCATCGTCGAATACATCGGCCAGACCCGCGGCTGGTTCTACATGCTGCACATCCTCTCGACCGCGCTGTTCGACCGGCCGGCCTTCCGCAACGTCATCAGCCACGGCATCGTCCTGGGCTCGGACGGGCAGAAGATGTCCAAGAGCCTGCAGAACTACCCGGACGTCTCCGAGGTCCTGGACCGCGACGGCTCCGACGCCATGCGCTGGTTCCTGATGTCCAGCCCGATCCTGCGCGGCGGCAACCTCGTGGTCACCGAGCAAGGCATCCGCGACGGCGTCCGCCAGGTGATCCTGCCGCTGTGGAACGTGTACAGCTTCTTCACGCTGTACACGAACGCATCGAACGCAGTGGATGGAACAGCGTCCGGGTATGACGCGAAGCTGCGCTACGACGGCTACGCCGACACCCTGGACCAGTACCTCATGGCCAACACCGGGGACCTCGTCCGGAACATGACCGCGCAGCTGGACAGCTACGACATCTCCGGCGCCTGCGACGAACTGCGCAGCTACCTGGACATGCTCACCAACTGGTACGTCCGCCGCAGCCGGCAGCGTTTCTTCGATGAGAGCGTTGATGCCTTCGACGCGCTCTACACCGCGCTTGAGACGGTCTGCCGGGTCGCGGCCCCGCTGCTGCCGCTGGTCTCCGAGGAGATCTGGCGCGGTCTGACCGGAGGGCGCTCCGTGCACCTGGCCGACTGGCCGGATGCGGAACTGTTCCCGGCCAACGCCGGGCTGGTCGAGGCCATGAACCGCGTCCAGCAGATCTGCTCGACGGGTTCCTCGTTGCGCAAGGCCGCCAACCTGCGGGTGCGCCTGCCGCTGCAGGAACTCACCGTTGTGGCACCCGGCGCGGCTGCGCTGGAAGGCTTCGCCGCCGTCGTCGCCGATGAACTGAACCTGCGGTCTGTCCGCCTGCTCGACGCCGACAGCGCCTCCCCGGAGGAGTTCGGCATTGAGCAGAAGCTCGTGGTCAACGCCCGGGCCGCCGGACCGCGGCTGGGCAAGAACGTCCAGCAGGCCATCAAGGGCTCCAAGTCCGGCGACTGGTCCGTGGACGATGGCGGTATGGTCACCGCGGGCGGGCTCGCGCTCGAGCCTCAGGAATACACCCTGGAAACCGTCGTGGCCGAGGCCGCGGAAGGCGAGGGATCGCGCGCGGCGGCGGTCCTGCCGGGCGGCGGCTTCGTGGTCCTCAACACCGAGGTCACTCCTGAGCTCGAAGCCGAAGGTGCGGCCCGCGACATGGTCCGGGCCATCCAGCAGGCCCGCAAGGACGCCGGACTCAATGTCAGCGACCGGATCCACACCACGGTCACCGCGACGCAGGACGTCGTCGATGCCCTGCTGGCCAACGCCGAACTCGTCAAGACCGAAACCCTGACCCTCGAGCTGGAAACTGTTGCGGCCGAGGTCAAGGAGCCCCAGGTCAGTGTTGCCAGGAAAGTTGAGGCATAGTCCATGACCGACGAATTCTCCGTAGAAAGTGTCTACGCCGAGCTGCTGGGCCGGGCGCCGGAAAACAAGATGGAGCCCCGGCTCGCCCCGCTGCACCGCGCGATGGACATCCTGGGGGAGCCGAACAAGGCGTTCCCGATCATCCACGTCACCGGCACCAACGGGAAGACCTCGACCGCCCGCATGATCGAGGCCGGACTCCGCGCCCACGGGCTGAGCACCGGGCGCTACACGAGCCCGCACCTGTCCAAGGTCACCGAGCGGATCAGCATCGACGGCGCCCCGGTGCCGGATGAGACCTTCGTCCGGATCTGGGACGAGATCCGGCCGTACCTGGCCATCGTGGACAGCGAGCTCGAGGCCGAGGGCCAGCCCCGGCTGA
Organism: Pseudarthrobacter kochi; assembly: GCF_055412805.1. Taxonomy (NCBI): domain Bacteria; kingdom Bacillati; phylum Actinomycetota; class Actinomycetes; order Micrococcales; family Micrococcaceae; genus Pseudarthrobacter; species Pseudarthrobacter kochi. The sequence goes on along the minus strand of NZ_JBVAYV010000040.1, from coordinate 1,978 downwards.
CCTACTTCGAGTGCCTCACCATCCTGGGCTTCGCGATCTTCGCGGACCAGCCGGTCAACGTCGCCGTCATTGAGGTGGGCCTGGGCGGGATCACCGACGCGACCAATGTCGGCGACGGGCAGGTCTTTGTGGTCACCCCGATCTCGCTGGACCACACGGACCTCCTGGGTGAGACCACCGAGGAGATCGCCTACGAAAAGGCCGGCATCATCAAGCCCGGCGGCTTCCTGGTCAGCGCCGCGCAGCCCCGGGACGCAGCCCAGGTGCTGCTGGAAAAGGCCAAGGAAACGAACGTTCCGTTCCGCTTCGAAGGCGTCGAGTTCGGCGTCGAATCCCGCACCGTCGCCGTCGGCGGCCAGGTGGTGACCATCCAGGGCATCGCGGGCCGCTACGAGGACCTCCTGGTTCCGCTGCATGGGGCACACCAGGCCGAGAATGCCGCCGTCGCGATCGCTGCGCTGGAGGCCTTCTTCGGTGCCGAGAAGCCGCTCGACGCCGAGCTGGTGCAGGAGGCCTTCGCCTCGGTCACCTCGCCCGGCCGCCTCGAGGTGGTGCGCACGGCGCCGACCATCATCGTGGATGCCGCGCACAACCCCGAAGGCATCCGGGTCTCCGCCGAGGCCATCCACGAGGCGTTCAGCTTCACCAAGCTGGTGGTGGTGGTCGGTGTCCTGCGGGAAAAGGACGCCGAGGAAATCCTCCGCCAGCTCAAGGAATCCCTCGGCGCCCTGGCCGCCGAGTACTGCTTCACCCAGTCCAATTCGCCCCGTGCCGTGCCGGCTGAGGACCTCGCGGAACTCGCGCTGGACCTGGGGTTCGGCGAGGACAACATCCACGTGGCCGAGAAGCTCGACGACGCCCTCGAATGGGCCGTGGAACGTGCCGAAGCCAACGACGACCTCGCCGGCGGCGTCCTCGTCACCGGCTCCATCACGCTCGTCGCGGAAGCCCGGATCCTGCTCGGAAAGGCGGACGCCTAGACCATGGCGAAACTCACCAAGGCCCAGCGCGAATGGCGGCCGGGCATGCCCAGGAAACGCCGCTCCACCAAGGTCATGTTTGCCTCGACGGTGCTGCTCCTGGAGTCCTTCGTGGTGCTCTTCGGCACCCTCACGGTGTTCGGACTCCGGCGGGACGAGTTCCCTCCGGTCCTGATCTTCTCCGTCGGGATCGCGCTGTGCCTCGTGTATGCCTTCACGTGCGCGGTCCTGTCAAGGCCGTGGGGCGTGGCGCTGGGCTGGATCCTGCAGATCGTGCTGATCCTGACCGGCATCCTGGAACCGGCGATGTTCCTGGTCGGCGGGCTCTTCGCGGTGGCCTGGTGGTACGGCATCCGCACCGGCATCCGGATTGACCGCGAGGCCACCCAGCGGGAACGCGACCAGGCCGCCTGGGACGCCGCCCACCCCGGCGCCCCAAGCAACTAGACTTATTGCCAAACCCACCCACCCCAGACACATTGGAGCAGCTGTGAGCATTGAGCGCACCCTCGTCCTGATCAAGCCCGACGGCGTCACCCGCAACCTGACCGGCAGCATCATCGCCCGCATCGAAGCCAAGGGCTACACCCTGGCCGAGCTCAAAAAGGTTGACACAAGCCGCGAACTGCTCGAGCAGCACTACGAGGAGCACGTCGGCAAGCCGTTCTACGAGCCGCTCGTCGAGTTCATGCTCAGCGGCCCGGTCGTCGCGGCGATCTTCGAGGGCCACCGCGTCATCGAGGGCTTCCGCTCGCTCGCCGGCACCACGGACCCGACGACGGCGGCCCCGGGCACCATCCGCGGCGACTTCGGCCGCGACTGGGGCCTGAAGGTCCAGCAGAACCTGGTCCACGGCTCCGACTCGGCGGAATCCGCGGACCGCGAGATCAAGATCTGGTTCTAGGAGTTTCCTGACCCTACCGTCCCCGTCAAAGGGGGAAGTTGAGGGCACAGGTGTAGGAAAAACCAGGGATCAACACCGCACACGTGGGGGGGTG